>DASRSQ010000771.1:0-7744 GCA_035656475.1 Gemmataceae bacterium
TGAACTGCGGCAACTCATCGAGGCTCGTCTTGCGCAGGAACGCCCCGAGCCGGGTGGTGCGCGCATCATTCTTGACCGCCCAGACAGCGCCCGTCTTTTGCTCCGAGTCGGTGCGCATGCTGCGAAATTTCAGCATTTTGAAGCTCTGCCCGTTCAACCCGCAGCGCTCCTGCGCATAGAAAATCGGCCCAGGGCTGGTCCATTTCACGAGCGCCGCGATCACCGCCATCAGCGGGGCCAGCACGATCAGCGCGAGTATCGAAAGCGCGATGTCCATCGCCCGCTTGACGACGACGTTCAGACCGTAGTGCGGACTTTCGCGCAGGCCAATCATCGGCATGCCGTCGAATTGAGTCGTCGTGAACGTGACGCCGGCGAGGGCGGGAACGTCGGCGATCAGGCGGACGTCGACCAGTGTCTGCGACAGCGTGTCGAACACACGGCGGGCCTCGTCGTAGCGCCCCATCGGCAAGCAGATGAACACGTGCGAAATCTGATATTTCGCAACCAGCCTGGGCAAGTCGGCGATGGTGCCAAGGATGTCGAGATCGCTCGCCCAGTGGCTCGGCTTTTCCTCGACAAAGCCGACGTTCTTGAAGCCGAGCCAGGTGGTGTGGCGGAGCGAGCGCGCCGTCTTGCGGGCGATGCGCCCCGTTCCAACGATGAGGGTCTGCGACTGGTTGTAGCCGCGTCGCCGCAGCCAGTGGACCGCCATCCAGCTCAGCCTGCGAAAGCCGAGGATCACTACCATCGTCAGCGCGACGAAGATGAGGATGGCCGCACGCGATTCGTACGGATTGTGCAGGCCGAAGGTGGCAGCGACAACGAACAGGCCCATCAGCGCGGCGCCGAGAAAGACGCTGACGAATTCCTCGCGCAGACGCCGGAAGCGATGCACCATGTACTGGCCGGTCAAATGATAGGCGAGCATGCTGGCGAGCAGGACGACCGGAATGTTCTTCCAGCACATCTCGAACGACGGCGGCTCCTTGTCGACTTCGAGGAGCCCGGAGTCGAAGCGCAGATAGTGCGCGAACAGCCAGGCCAGCGTGGTCAGCACCAGGTCGCCGAAGAGAAACCAGATGCAGAGGATTTGGCTCTTATGCTTGATCATTGCCCCATCCGTGCGGCAAGGTTTGCGTCTCGCCGCGCAATGTAGCAATGGGGCGAACGGACTGTCAACCCAGGCTCGAATTCGCGGTTCTCGGCCTGAAAGGCCGGTTCTGTCAGCCCAGGCCGAAGGCCTGGGTAAGATAGCGAACCGACGATTCGACCCTGAAAGGCTCGTTCACGCGTGAAGTGCGATGATCGAACGGCCCTTGCAGGGCCGAGGCACTCTGGGCGACTATGCCCCAGGCCGCTGGCCTGGGCTGACAGAACCGGCCCTTCAGGCCGGAACCATTCGAAGTGATGTTAAATTGGGCGAGATCACTGCACCGCCCGCTAGCCGAGCAGGTCCTTCACCGCATCCCGTTCCTCCTCAAGTTCCTTCAGCGTGAGCTTGAACTTCTCCTGCCCGAACGCGTCGAGCTTGACGCCGTCAACGACCGAATAGTTGCCCTTGCCATCGGAACGGCACGGGTAGCCGAAGACGAGCCCTTCCGGCACGCCGTATTGCCCCTTCGACACGACGGCCATGCTGAGCCAATCGTTCGCCGGCGTCGGCTTGAGCATGCTCTTCACGTGATCGAGTGCGCCGTTAGCTGCGGAGAAGGCGCTCGACAGGCCGCGCTTCTCGATGACGGCTTTGCCTCGCTCCTGGCACCCCTTGACGTAGGTCGTTTCGAGCCAGTTGCGATCGGAGATGACCTCGGTTGCGGGCTTGCCTTTGATCTTGGCGTTGGTGAAATCGGGATACTGCGTGTTGGAGTGGTTGCCCCAGATGGTCATGCAGGTGACGTCGCCATTGCCGACGCCGGCTTTCTTGGCGAGAGCCGCAACAGCACGATTGTGATCGAGCCGGGTCATCGCGCTCCAGCGCTCGGCCGGGATCGAGCGGCCGTTGTTGTACGCGATCAGGCAGTTGGTGTTGCACGGGTTGCCAACGATCAGGATGCGCACATCGGATGCCGCCTTGGCGGCGAGAGCCTTGCCTTGCTTCTGAAAGATCTGCGCGTTTTTGAGCAGGAGATCCTTGCGTTCCATGCCCGGCCCGCGCGGGGCAGCGCCGACGAGCAGCGCCCAGTTGACACCGTCGAACGCCTTGCTCTCGTCATCGGTGACGATGATGTCCTTGAGCGTCGAAAAGCCGCAGTCCTCGAGTTCCATCGCGACGCCTTCGAGCATCTGCATCGGCTTCGGATTGATCGACGGCGGAATCTCGAGCAATTGCAGGATGACCTGCGTGTCCGGCCCGAAAACCTCGCCCGACGCCAATCGTGGCAACAACGTGTATGCGACCTGCCCCGCCGCTCCGGTGACGGCGACGCGAACGATATTGGCCATGGATGTCTCCTTCTTCACGGTTCCGTGCACCAGCCCGACGCGTAAGCGAGGTTTGTGCTCAAGCATCGCTTACGCGTCGGGCTAGTGTGCCGACGTTGGACTGATGAACTCAGCAATCATAAGCTAATTGATATGAATCGACTGGAATTTGTTTAGGAGTCTGGAATGATCAAGCTTGGCATCAACGGATTCGGCCGCATCGGACGCCTTGTTTTTCGCGCTCTCGTCGAACAGGGACTTCTCGGCAAGACCATCGACGTCGTCGCGCTCAATGATCTCGTTCCCGCCGACAATCTCGCGTACCTGTGCAAATATGATTCGACGCAGGGGCAGTTCAAGGGGACCGTCACCAGCGAAAAGTCGAAGCCGGACCTCGCCGAAGATGATGTGCTCGTCGTCAACGGTCACAAGATCAAGTGCCTGGCAGTGAAGGAAGGCCCGGCGGCATTGCCGTGGAAGGCGCTCGGCGTCGACTACGTCATCGAATCGACTGGCCTGTTTACCGAAGCCGAGAAGGCAAAAGGACACCTGACCGCGGGGGCCAGGAAGGTCATCATCTCCGCGCCGGCCAAGGGACACGACGCGATGCTGCTCATGGGGGTCAACCACGAGAACTATGACCCGGCCAAGCACAACATCATCTCCAACGCGAGCTGCACGACCAACTGCCTGGCCCCTCTCGTACATGTGTTGCTCAAGGAAGGCTTCGGCCTGGAAGAAGGCCTGATGACGACGGTGCACAGCTACACCGCTACGCAGAAAACCGTCGACGGCCCGTCGAAGAAGGACTGGAAGGGCGGCCGATCCGCCGCGATCAACATCATCCCAAGCGGCACCGGCGCCGCCAAGGCCGTCGGCGAAGTCATTCCGTCGGTCAAGGGGAAGCTGACCGGCATGTCGTTCCGCGTCCCGACGCCAACGGTGTCGGTCGTCGACTTGACGTTCAAGTCCACGAAGGACACGAGCTACAAGGAAATCTGCGCCGCCATGAAGAAGGCGAGCGAGACGTACCTCAAAGGCATTCTCGCCTACACCGGCGACGAGGTCGTGTCCAGCGATTTCATCCATGACTCGCACTCGAGCATCTTCGACGCCGGCAGCGGCATCGAACTCAACAGCCGCTTCTTCAAGCTGGTGTCGTGGTACGACAACGAATGGGGCTACTCCAACCGCTGCGTCGATTTGGTCAAGTACATGGTGAGCCGGGGGTAGGAGAAGAATTGACATTCCAGGGCGGACTGACGTAGCTCAGTTGCCACGTTGCTCTGCCCTGGCGACTTGTTGCTGCACCTCCGGTGCGAGTCCACGGGATTCGAGACGATGTCCGGCCAAATGGATTTGCTGAAGCTCTTCCACAAGGCGCTTGAGGCCCGGAGCCTGGAGGAGATGCGCACCGCGATCGCGGCAGGACTGCCGCTCAACGATGTCTGCATTCATGGCGTCTATCCGCCGCTCCATTTTCTCGCTCATGAGTGGAACTCAACGCCGGCTTTCATCCAGTTGCTCATCGATTCCGGGGCGCAGGTCAATCTCCCAATCCCATCCGGAGATCGAATCGGCGAAACACCGCTCATGCTTGCCGCCGACGCAGGGCGGCAGGACATTGTCAACGTTCTGTTGGCGGCCGGGGCGGATGTTCACGCAACCAACAGGCTGGGATCGACGGCGCTCGATGAGGCGGCCAAAGGAGGCGGGAGGAAAAACCACACCGCCGTCTTTCGCGAGCTGCTCGCAGCCGGCGCAAAGCCGGTCGCGCAAACTTTGCTATTTGCTGCATGGAACGGCAACGAAACAATCATTCAGCTAATCCTGGATGCGGGCGTCGATCCGAATGCCCCGTCGCGACTGGGATTGCCCCTCCAGTGGGCCGTCGGCATGGACCGGATCAAGCACGTGAAATTGCTGCTCAATGCAGGCGCCGACCCCGCCCTGCACCCACCAACGTCTTTCGGGCAATTCTCGGGCAAATCCGCGCTCGAGCTTGCCGATGAAAAGCAGAATCCGGCGATGCTGGCCTTGCTAAACGCACGGCACGAGCAAACCGAGTGAGCCAGCCACGTCTTCTCAGCATCGTGACAACCTGGTAAGATGCTCTATGTTATCCCGCCGGCCCGATGTGGCCATCGCTTTATCGCAATCGAGATCACGCCATGCCGACACGGATCCTGCTTGCCTTCCTTGCCGCGCTGTTGCCGACCACGCTCTATGCCCAGCAATCGCTCGACGTTTATCCGCCGGCGTTTGAGATCAATGGCCTACACGAAGGCCGGCAGCTGCTCGTCACGGGCGCGGGCCTCGATGTCACGCGCAAGGCCACGTTTGCCGCGGAGCCATCGAATGTCGTTCGCATCTCCTCGCAGGGCTATGTCCGCCCCATCGGCAAAGGGATGGCGACCATTCACATCGACCACAATGGCATGAAGCGCGATGTCAAGGTCAGCGTCACCGAGTTCGATGAAGCCAAGCCGTTGCATTTCGCGAACGACATCGTGCCATTGCTCTCCCGGCACGGTTGCAACTCCGGCGGCTGCCATGGCCGGGCCAGCGGGCAGAATGGCTTCAAGCTCTCGCTCTTCGGCTTCGACCCGACGTTCGATCATGCCGCCATCGTCAAGGAAGCGCGCGGCCGGCGCATCTTCCCGGCGGCCCCCGATTCGAGCCTGATTCTCGTCAAGGCTGCGGGGCTTGTGCCGCATGGCGGCGGTCGCCGGCTGCCGCCCGACACCGAGGATTATCGCACGCTGCGCCGCTGGGTGTTGCAAGGCGCGCCGATTGGCGACGACAAGGCGCCGACGCTCAAGAAGCTCGCGATGGTCCCCGATACCCGGGTCATGGAACGCAACCAGGAACAGCAGATCGCCGTCCTCGCGCACTACTCCGATGGCACGACGCGCGACGTGACCAAGCAGGCCCAGTTCCAGTCGAACGAAATCGCGGTCGCGGCGGTCGATGGCGAAGGTGTCGTCCGCACGTTCGAGCTGTCCGGTGATGCGACGATCATGGCTCGCTACATGGGACAGGTCGCCGTCTTTCATGCACTGGTGCCGCTCGGCAAGCCGATCGCGAAGTATCCCGATTTCCCCGCGAACAACTATATCGACACGCACGCCCTCGCCCGCTGGAAGAAGCTCGGCATCGTCCCGTCCGACCTTTGCAGCGATAGTGAGTTCATTCGGCGCGTGACCGTCGACCTGTGCGGTCGGCTGCCAACGCCGGAAGAGGCGAAGGCGTTTCTCGCGGACAATGCGAAGGACAAACGCAGCAAGGTCATCGATCGACTGCTCGATAGCCGCGATTATTCCGCCTATTTCGCGATGCGCTGGGGCAACGTTCTGCGCAACGCGAGCCTCGCGGGCTCCGAGCAGGCGTCCTACGCGTTTCACGAATGGATCCGCGACAACATCAGCCGCAATCGGCCCTACGACGAGTTCGTGCGTGGCATCGTCGCCGCCGCCGGCGAATGGCAGGACGCGCCGGCCGTGAACTGGTACTGGCAGATGCGTGATGATCAGTTGCATCAGCCGGTCGCCGACACCGCCCAGGTGTTCCTCGGCCTGCGTTTGCAATGCGCCAAGTGCCATCACCACCCGTACGAACGCTGGAGCCAAAACGATTACTTCGGCCTGGCCGGCTTTTTCTCGCGGCTCGGCCGCAAGGGCCTGGGCGAGCCGCCGCCCTACTATGCATCGCGCACGCGCACCACGAGCGAGATCAATCCGACGACGATGAAGCCGATCGAGCCGAAATTGCTCGATGGCGATGTCCTGAAGGTTGCGCCGGAGGACGATCCACGTCATAAGCTGGTCGACTGGATGGCGCAGCCGGAGAATCCGTTCTTCGCCAAGGCATTGGCGAATCGCATGTGGGGCCACCTGATGGGCCGCGGCCTGGTGGATCCGATCGACGACATGCGCGAAACCAACCCGCCGTCGAACCCGGAGCTGCTGGACGCGCTCGCCAAGGACTTCACGAAGTCGAAGTTCGACGTCAAGCACCTGTTGCGGACGATTTGCAATTCGCGCACGTATCAGCTCAGCTCGGAGCCGAACGAATTCAACAAGCACGACAAGCAGAATCACGCCCGCTATTATCCGCGCCGTATGATCGCGGAGGTGCTGCATGACGCGATCGACCAGGTGACCGACACGCACACGGTGTTCAACAAGATGTCGCGCACCGCCCGCGCCGTCGATTTGCCGCACGAGGGTTTCGGCTCCTACTTCCTCGACGTGTTCGACCGCCCCCCGCGTTCGAGCGCCTGCGAGTGCGCCCGCAGCAGTAGCGCGAACTTGCCGCAGGTGCTGCATCTATCGATGTCGCCGGACATCGAGCGCAAGATCAGCCATGCGAAGGGGCGCGTCGCGAAACTGGTCGATGCGAAAGCATCGGCGACCGATGCCGTCAACGATTTGTATCTGGCCGCGTTCTCGCGCATGCCGACGGCGGTAGAGCGCGACCGCGCGGTCCGCTATGTCGAGGCGGATCCGAAGAACAAACGCCGCGGCCTGGAGGATCTCTGCTGGGCCCTCATCAACACGCGCGAGTTCATGTACAACCATTGAGCCTTGCATTCCCACCGCTCGTTCCCAGACGGAGACGGAGTTTGGGAACGAGGGTGAAACGGGGTTTTGGAATGAGGGTGAAAGGACGGACACGCGTGTCAGCGCCCGGGCCATTTCACGTCGTCGCCGATGACTTTTTCGTCGCGGAAACTGACCGCCTTGTCGGCGTCGATGCCGACGCATTTCAGATCAGTGATTTCGATGTGCTCGTTGCGAGGGATCAGCGGTACGTTCGGATTGGCATCGAAATAGATCGCGGCGGCCGGCTTGTCGTTTTCCTGCGTCACGGTCCACAGCCCCTTCAGGCGAATCGGATTGCCCGGATTGCCGGCGGCGTTCATGATCAGGACGGCAGACCGAGCGAAGCTCTTGAATTGCACGTCCTCGATGAGCAGGTCGGGATTGCGTGACGTGATCATCATCAGGTCCTTGACCTTTTCCTTGCCGACGGTGCCGTCGAGGACGATGCCTTTGCCCTTGAGCTTGAAGTCGGCGCCCTTGGCGATCCAGAGGATCGGCTGCGTCGCGTCGCGGCCGCGCCAGATGATTTCTTTGCCGGGGGCGGCCTGCAGCGTGACGGCGGTGGTCATGCCGCGCGCGGGATCGAGCAGGAGGTTTTCCTCGTAGGTGTCGTCCCAGAGCTCGATGGTCGAGCCGACCTTGGCGTTTTGCAGCGCCTGACGAATGCTGTTGAAGGGTGCCTTGCGGCTCGGATCGCGGCTGACCGTGTAGGTCAC
>DASRSQ010000772.1:0-2456 GCA_035656475.1 Gemmataceae bacterium
GATGGTGGTGTGTTTTTCGATGAGCCGGCGTTGCTCCGGCGCAAGCGGTCCTTGCGAGAGGAGGACCTCGGGCGGGACGCGCGTCATGCCGACGTCGTGGACGAGCGCCGCGATCACCGCGAGCTGCTGTTGCGGCAGCCATTGGGCATCACCGACGATGAGCCGAGCGAGCACCTGGGCGACATTGAGACTGTGAGCGGCGGCGAAGCGAGCCGGATCGTTCGGGCTGGCCGACAGGAACCGTAGCGGGGCGTTGGAAGTTGCGTCCGCAAGAATACCGTCCGCGATTGCTTGTAATGCCGCCAGGCCGATCGGCTTTTTCAGAGCCAATGAACGCAGTAGATCGGCCAATACGTCGATTTGAGTCGCTGTCTGCCGGCGCTGCCCGAGCTTGTTAGTGAGGCGAACCAATCGTTCTTCCGCTTCGGCGATGACGACATCCAGGCCGTCGCACAGACGTAGTTGAGCGCTGACGCTGGACGGAAACGCCTGAGCGGTGCGCAGAACGACTTCGATGAGAGCAGTTGCGTCGTGATGCCAGGCGCCGAGAACGTCGGCGTCGCTGGCTTCCTGATAGGCGGAGTCGTCGGTAATTTTCCGTAACGCCTGTAGGATCTCGCGTCCCTTCTTGAGCAAACGCATACCGCGCGAGGTCATGCGCAAGGACGGAGCCACGGCGGCAGGTTCGGAGGCCTGCGCCGCGCGGAGCGAGCTTTCGATGAGTGTGTTGTGGACCGTCCCGCGTTGCACCTTCTCGGCCACGGCACGGACCGGATCTGGCGCCGGCGTCGTCGGCTCGCTGCTGCTGTTGAGCCGCAGTCGCAATGCCGCGATCTTCTGCAATAATTCCTTCGTATCCGTCATGGCCGCGATCCCCGACCTTGCGCGCTCACTTGCGATACCTCCTTCGAATCATCGGCGTTTATCCGGTCGCACTTGATCGGAAAGCTCGACCAAGGCGGCAAAATCGGCAGAGTCCGCGCCACTTGGCACACTTCTCCGCATTTACGCAGTCTGGGTGGAACGGTGAATCTGGCGGGCCCTTCGAAGCTGACATGGCAACCGTCAGGCGAATTGATTACGATAGTTGTGGGAACTCTCTCGTAGGGCGAGCGAGCTTGTCCCATCACGGTCTACGCGACGGAGTCATGCGATGGTCAGGAAACCTTTTGCAATGTTCGTGATCGGCGCCTTTTGTCTCGCCTTGGCTGCAGTTTCCTCCCACGCCGGCGAGAAGGGGCTCAAAAAAGAGCTCTATGATCTGAATCAAATGACCGGCAATGACGTGACCCGCGGCGCGCTTCAAAAGCTGATTGACGAGAAGGATCACGCCAAGGCGCTGCTCAAGTTCGCGCTCCCCGCCGCCGAGAAGAAGGACCTCACCTACAACGGCGCTCTCGTTCTCGGCCTGACCGCGGCCGAGATGAAGGACATGAAGTCCGCCGAGCTCTTTTTCCGCGTCTGCATGGACAAGGCCGCCAAGCTGCAAAGCCTGGAAAAGCTCAAGCAGTCTTACGGCCTCTTGATCGAACTCAACTACGACTACAAGAACTACGCCGACTCCGCCCGGCTCTGCCAGGAACTGATGAAGCTCAACACCGACGACAACAAGGACCGCATCGTAATCCAGACGATGTCGGACCGCTTCGGCCGCGTCGAGTTCCGCGAGCCGCAGGAGGGCTTCAAAACCGCGCAACGCATGAAGCCCTATGTTTTCGAAATCCAGGTGAAGTCGATCACCAAGATGGGCAAGTACGACCAGGCCCTGGCCATGGTCGAAAAGGAACTCAAGGTCCGCAACGAATGGCTCGACCAGCATCTCAAAGCATGGGTTCTCCGCGAAGCAAACAAGCTCGAGGATTCGGCCGCCCTTTACGAAAATATCATCAAGGAAGTCGAACGGGACCGCCGGCTCGATGACGATGAGAAAGACACGTACGCTTTACAGTATCGCTACGAGGTCAGCAATGTTTACGTTGACCTGAAGAAGATCGATGAGGCAACCGAGCATCTCGAAGCCATCATCAAAAAGAAGCCGAGCAATCCGGTCTTCTACAACGATCTCGGCTTCATCTGGGCCGACAACGGCGTGCGTCTCGACGACGCGGAGAAGTACATCCGCAAGGCGCTTCAGCTCGATCGCGATCAGCGCAAGAAGAGCAAGAAATTCGATCCGGACAAGGATCATGACTCCGGCGCCTACCTCGACAGCCTGGGCTGGGTCCTGTTCAAGCAGAAGAAGACGAAGGAAGCCAAGAAATGGCTGCAACTGGCGATCGAGGACAAGAACGCCCAGCACATCGAAATCTTCGACCACCTCGGCGACGTCAACATGGCCCTCGGCGACCGCGCCGCCGCCATCGCTGCCTGGGAACAGGGGCTGAAGTTCGTGAACGACACGCGCCGCGACAAGGAACGCAAGGCGTCGGTGGAGAAGAAATTGGAGAAGGCAAAGT
>DASRSQ010000773.1:0-3041 GCA_035656475.1 Gemmataceae bacterium
AAAGTCATTCTGCGCCGCACTGCTCGAAACGCCGCGCCACATCGTCGAATTCCTGAAGACGGAGGCAAAGGTCGAAGCCGTCAGCCAGGAAATGGCCAAAGCCCGCGACGTTCTCTATCTAGCTCGTGGCATCAACTTCCCGCTCGCCATGGAAGGCGCGCTGAAGCTGAAAGAGATTTCCTATATCCACGCCGAAGGCTATGCGGCCGGCGAAATGAAACACGGCCCCATAGCGCTGATCGATGAAAACGTACCGATCATCGTTTTGGCCCCGCACGACGCGCTGTTCGAAAAGACCATTTCGAACATGCAGGAATCCATGGCCCGTGGCGGCAAGATCGTTCTGATCTCCGATGCCGAAGGGATACTGAAAGCGGGCGATGCCGTCTGGCAGACCATCCAGGTCCCGGCCGCCGATCCATTCATCTCGCCGCTGCTCTATGCGCTGCCGGTCCAGCTGCTTGCCTATCACACGGCCGTGGCCAAAGGCACAGATGTCGATCAGCCGCGGAACTTGGCCAAATCGGTGACAGTGGAATAAGCGCCCGCTATCCATGTAAGCAAGAATGACAGCAGTGTCCTGTCCAGCGCTACTTTTGTAATCAGAATGGACACAGCACAGGGCCGATAAACAATTCATCATTGCCTATCAAATAGTTACGGACTTGGCTTATCTCTTGCTGTGTTATGGGTGGTTTATGGGGTATCGTGCTGTGAGGCTACAATCTTTAATTGCAAATGCAGCTTTTGCTGCAGCTTTGTCGTTTGCTGCTGGGTCGGCGAACGCCACCGCCATCACACCGGGAAGCGGGTGGATATTCGATGTTGCCGATACACTCAATACGCCTACTGAGCAGTCTCCGTTCACATTCACGCTGTTGACCTCTGCCGTCTTTTCCATCACCGACGATTTTGTTGTCACCGACACCTATCAGTTGGTTGATACGAACACGAGCGCAGTTCTGCTGACCACCGCGCCCGGTGTTCTGCCGCGCAATTGGGCAAATACTTTTTCGGATGGCGATCCGGCGTGGGATACCTCTGATTACAGCAAAGGGCAGCTCCTGCTTGGACCCGGAACCTACTCGATCGAGGTGCAGGATATCCAGGACGCGGGTCTCCCGGCCGGTCTTTGGGTCCGTTTGGACAATGCAACCCCCGCGCCTGAACCCGCAACATTGAGTCTGCTCGGTGCCGGTCTTGCTGGTTTTGGCGTGCGCCGTCTGCGTAAGCGCAAGAATTAACCGATAGTCATCGAAAAGAGAATCAGGGGCGGGCCGGTTGGCCCGCCCTTTATTTTTTGGCAGCTGTGAGAATTAGGCAGGTTGTATTTCCGGTCTAACCGCGGGCACAGTCAGGCATGGTCCAGAGCCCCGCCGATCCCGCTACCCTCAAACGTGCCGCTGCCGCCAAGGCGCTCGACTACGTTGAAAACAATATGAAGCTCGGCCTTGGCACGGGCTCGACTGCCGAGGCTTTTCTCGAAGTACTTGCCCCGCGCGTTCGTGGCGGCCTCAACATCATCGGCGTCGCCACCTCCAACCGCACGGCAGAAAGGGCGCGCAGCCTCGGCATTACGGTTGCGGAACTGGATCAGGTTGGCGATTTGGATCTCGTCGTCGACGGCGCCGATGAGGCCGATGCCGACCTCAATCTCATAAAGGGCGGAGGCGGCGCACATCTGATTGAAAAGATTGTGGCTACGTCTTCCAGGAAGATGATCGTCATTGCCGATGAATCGAAGTTGGTCAAACGCCTGGGCAAATTCCCGCTTCCGGTCGAGGTGGTGCAATTCGGCCATGCCACCACGGCCCGACGCATCACGGAAGCCGCGAGGAAACTGCGCCGCGAGATCGCGCCGGTGCTTCGGATGAAAGACGGCGCACCCTTCGTCACCGATAGCGGCAACTACATCTACGATTGCTTGTTTAAAAGCATCGTCAATCCCGCGAAGCTCGCGACCGCACTTTCCATCATTCCTGGCGTTGTCGAGCATGGCCTTTTCGTCGGCATCGCCTCAACCTTGATCCTCGCACGCGTCTCCGGCGTCGAGGTGATTGAGAAGAAGACATGACCAAATACGATTACGACCTTTTCGTTATCGGCGGCGGTTCGGGCGGCGTGCGTGCAAGCCGTATGGCTGCGCAAACAGGTGCCCGCGTCGCGATCGCCGAAGAATATGGCTTCGGCGGCACTTGCGTAATCCGCGGCTGCATACCAAAGAAACTTCTCGTCTATGCCAGCCGCTATCGCGAGGATTTCGAGGATTGCGCCGGTTTCGGCTGGACGATTCCCGAAAGAAAATTCGACTGGAAATCACTGATCGCGGCGAAAGACAGCGAGATCGCGCGTCTCGAGAGCATCTACCGCGAGAACGTCAGCAAAGCCGGTGTCGAAATCATCATGGATCGTGCCGAATTCTCCGATCCGCACACAATCCACCTGAAGAAGTCGAACAAGAGGGTTACTGCCGAACACATTTTGATCGCGACCGGTGGCAGGCCGTCATGGGATCTGGGCGGCGCGCCGGGCGCGGAGAACTGCATCACCTCGAACGAAGCCTTCCATCTGGAGAAGCTGCCGCGCCGCATCGTGATCGCGGGCGGCAGCTATATCGCTGTGGAATTCGCACAGATCTTCCAGGGCCTGGGCTCCGACGTCACGCTCGTCTATCGGGGCCCAAAGATCCTGCGTGGATTCGACGAAGAAATGCGCGATGCGCTCACCGAATCCATGCATGCCCGCGGCATTCGCGTTCTGGTGAACCGCACTTTCAAGCGCGTGGACAAGCGGGCAGGAGAGGTGTTCGCAATCACTGATCGTGACGAAATGATCGAAGCCGATCAGGTTATGCTCGCCATTGGCCGCGTTCCCAACACCGACCACATGGGCCTGGAGATGGCTGGTGTCGCACGCAACAGGAGAGGCGCCGTGGCCGTCGATCAATATTCCAGATCCAACGTCAATCACATCTATGCCGTGGGTGATGTGACAGACCGCCTGCAACTCACCCCCGTTGCCATCCACGAAGCGATGGCCTT
>DASRSQ010000774.1:0-3348 GCA_035656475.1 Gemmataceae bacterium
AGAGCGAATGCGTGTGGAGATTGCCTTTCCAGTAGGTGGGACCGTCGGCCTGCAGCGCGACGAGCTTGGCGGGAAGCGGTTCAGTCTTGCTGCCGACACTCTGCCACGCGACGGCGGCGGACAGGATGGCAAAGCTGAGGCCGATGGCGAACAGAGAACGCAGGCTGCGCATGGGGAACTCCGGGGTGGCGGGCAGATGGTCACGCTATCGGCGAGGAAGCCGAGCGTCAAATGAAGCTTTGATGTGGAGTAGGCATATGCTGACGGAGCATGCTTCACATCCTGCGTTTGCCGTTGTCGAATGTTTATCTGCTCAGCGGGGAGCGTGCGGTGCTCGTGGACACCGGCAGGCCGAGCGACGCCGAGCGCATCTTGCGGTTTCTGCGCGAGCACGGAGTCGAAAAAAAAGTCTCGCTGATCGTGTTGACGCACGGACACTGGGACCACGCCGGCGCGGCGGCAGCATTGCGGGCTGCGCTCGGTGCTCGGGTTGCGGTGCATCGTGATGACGCGGAGCTGGTGCGACAAGGCAGCAACGGTATCGTCACGCCCACCTGCCTGACCGCGTATCTGGTGCGCGCCTTCGTCACTCAGGGCTATCCGCCGCTGGAACCGGACGTCGTGCTCGAAAGCGAAGTCGATCTGAGCGCCTTCGGCGTGCACGCTCGGATCGTGCCGACGCCGGGACACACGCCGGGATCCATTTCGCTGCTGACGCCGGAGCACGAAGCGATCGTCGGCGATCTGGTGATGGGAGGATATTTCGGGGGCTGGCTGTGGCCGCATCGGCCGGGGTTGCATTATTTCGCGGAGGATATCGCACAAATCAAGGCGAGCATGCGCAGCTTACTGGCCATGGCGCCGACCGTAGTGCATCCAGGGCATGGCGGCCCGCTGTTAGCACGCGACATCTTGGAGTCGCTTGGCTGGTCACCGTGAAAAAACGCATCGCGGCCTTCTGGCATGCCGCGATGCGGGGCTTCGGTGACGGGCTACTACTTTACCGGTCACACGGGCGTCCGGGTTGATAGTAAGTGCATACTGCATTCACTTCATTAAGACGGATCGGCCCCCGTGGCGGATTGCGGGTTTGGCCAAAAATTTTTTTTTGCTGCGCCTGGAGCCAAGAATTCAATTGTTTCGCATTGCGCCGTCAGCTAGACTATTTCTTAAGAAACGCCTACCGACCACAGGGGTGAATCATGAAACGCATCGGCCTCCTGACGACACTCCTCGCCCTTCTGTTTGTCGTGCTGCCCACCCTAACCGCCCAGGATGCAAAAAAAGACAAGGCCGACAAGAAGGCGGCGGCCGACGATGCGAAGGTTGACAAGAAGCCGGCCGGCGAGGATACCAAAGATCCCGACGACAAGAAAAAGACCAAAAAGGAAGAGCCCAAGAAAGAAAAACTCGCGTACGGTAGCAAGTTTGTCACCAAGATTCTCAGCGCGAACGGTGCCAACAATCGCGAGTTCACCATCGAAATGAAGGAAGTCGACCCCCAAAAGGTCAGCAGTGTGCAGACCTGGCAATTCCAGCGAACGCAACAGCTGGCCCAGCAGCTGGCCAACGTGAACAATCAGTTTCTTCAGGCCAATCGCCAGACCAATCTGGCCCAGCGAATGAACTCCTTGCGAAGTGCCGCTCAGGCCCAGGCTAACTATCAGCGCGATCTTTACAACTTCCAGATCGAGCTGGCTAAGAAGGACATCTACTCCACCAAGCCGTACGAAGTACGGGCGGCCGACGACGCCAAGGTCCGTTCGCTGAATCCGCCGGTCGAGTTCGACGATCAGGGGTTCCAGAAGAAGTGGACCAAGAAGGAGCTTGAGGAACGCAAGGACAAGACGGGCCTACCCGGGTTCCCCGTCGATTTTGACCAGATCAAATCGGGGCAATACGTCGAAATTTACATGGTTAAGCCGGCGCCGATGCCGAAGGGCAAGGCGAAGAACAAGAAAGCCAACCCCGACGACGATCCTCCGCCGGAAGCCATGGGCCGCCCCGAGTTTATCATGATCGTAATTCTTCGCGACCCGACCGCGCCGAAGTAGACTCTCCCGCGCCGGCCAGCGGCCGATCGGAATCGATGGCGTAAGTCAGTGTGTCGTCGTGCGCGCCGCTGCGATAGACCTGATCGACGAGCGCTTGCAGGCCTTTCCACGCAACGAGATCTTTTACACCAGCATCGAATAGACTTCTGCCTTGCCGGGACGAGCGGCACGTCGCACGCATGGCATGTACGCGGTGCGCCTTGCGGTTTGACGCTCCAATGGAAACGCGAGGATGAAGCTGTCGATTTCAACGAGGTTCGCATTCGACGCAGACTTTCCCTGACCGTCGCGGCTGACGCGCATGAATATGCTCGCGAAAAGCCTTGCTTTGCGGCAGCGCTTCCAGCATCATTAACACCGCGAAGCTCGGAGTAATAGAGCCCTCGCTTCTGCCCGACAAATACGCAATGTTCATGAGCGCGTCGGGCTGGCATGCACGCGATATCAATATCGCCGAACAGTTTTCGCGAGCCCGAATGTGAGCACCATCATTGGCATCGACCTCGGAACGACCTATTCCGTGGCCGCGTATTTGACTCCCGAAGGCCCCCGTGTCATTCCGAACTCGCTGGGGGAGACTCTCACTCCTTCCGTCGTTGGACTGGATAGCGACAGGCGATTGCTGGTCGGCCAGGTGGCGAAGGAATTCGCCGTCGTGCAGCCGGACCGCTGCGTCGCCCTCTTCAAACGCTACATGGGGACCGACTGGACCACGACCATCGCCGGTCAGAAATTCACGCCCGAGGAACTCTCGAGCCTGATCCTGCGCTCGCTGAAGGATGACGCATCTGCCTTTCTCAAGGAGCCGATCGAGCGGGCCGTCATCACGGTGCCCGCGTACTTCAACGATCAGCAGCGCAAGGCTACCATCAACGCCGGCCGCATCGCTGGCTTGAAGGTCGAACGCATCGTCAATGAACCGACCGCTGCTGCGATGGCCTACGGCTTTCACGAAAACCGGGACGAGAAAATCTTCCTCATCGTCGATCTAGGCGGCGGCACGTTCGATGTCTCGCTCGTCGAACTCTTCGACGGCGTCCTCGAAGTCAAGGCCTCCTCCGGCGAGACCTTCCTCGGCGGCGAAGACTTCACCATGGCCCTGGCGGCACGCATCCTCGAATTGCACGGCATGTCGTTCGAACGCACCGAGCTGACCGCCCCGCAACTCGTGTCGCGCATGTTGTGGGAGTGCGAGGTCGCCAAGCGCCGCCTCTCGACACAGGAATCGATCGTCGTCCGCATCCCCGACCGCAACGGCGATCTCGACAATCGCTCCACGACCTTCGAGGTCAAG
>DASRSQ010000775.1:0-2987 GCA_035656475.1 Gemmataceae bacterium
AAGCCGGTCTTGATGCCATCGACACCAGGCACTGAGCCAAGCAGATGATTATGGCCGCGGATGGTCTGGCCGCGGAACACGAACGCCGTCGTGGAGAAAAAGCGGTAATAGCGCGGGAAGCGATCCTGGATGGCGCGGCCGAGCAGCGCCTGATCGTGCGCCGTGGTGTTTTGCTCGTCGTCGGGAAGCCCCGAAGCGTTGACGTAGGTGGTGCGGCTCATGCCGAGTGCATGAGCCTTTTGCGTCATCAGCCTGGCGAAGGCTTCTTCGCTGCCGCCGAGATTTTCAGCGATCACGACCGCGGCATCGTTGGCCGAGCGGGTGACGATGCCCTTAATGGCGTCTTCGACCGAAATCGTCTGGCCTGGCTTAAGCCCGAGCTTGGTCGGCGACTGGGAGGCGGCGTGCTCGGAAACCGTAAGCTCTGAATCGAGCCTGATCTTGCCGGCATCGAGGCGCTCAAACAGCAGGTAGAGCGTCATCACCTTTGTCAGGGAGGCTGGATGGCGCAGAGCGTCCGGATTGGATTCTTCGAGGACGGCGCCGGTATTGCCATCGACGACGATCGAGGCGGTGGGCGGTGAATAGCCTCCGCCACCGTCATGATGGCGAGAATGGCTGCGCGCCAGATGATGCCAATGCCGATGATGCCGGGCATCGGCCGCATTGGTGGTGATCGTGAGAGCCGCAGCAGCTGCGGCAAGAACCAAGACGCATTGACGAAGCCCGCACCGGGCTTCCGTTCCTGCCCATCCCATCAAGCACCCCGTCCCTGAACGCGCACACGGCCCCCTTCGGGACCACCCCTTTTTGCTCCACCGGGAAGATCGTTCCACCGGGCGAAACCAGCGGCCTAAAGCCATCCGCAACGCCGCAGCGGAGAGATTGCCCCCCGATTCGAGGACCGGCCGTCACCCAGACGACACGGTCAAGCACGCTAGGCGAACGCCCTTGCGAAAGCGTTAAATCCCGTCACCCACACAAGATTGCGCCACCGCTCCGACACCATTGTACTTTTTTGTGCGGTGCACTATTTTCATTTTTGCCGCTTGAAAAGGCCTTTTTGAGGCAGCGGGGCAGAAACGTTAACCATTTCAACGATCAGCAGCGATCTGCTGGGAAGGTTCTCAATGACCACCGAGGATATGCAGAAGCTCGGCAAGAGCAGCATGGACGCGGCGATGACCGCAGCGGGTGCCTGGAGCAAGACGGCACAGGCGATCGCGGTAGAATTTGTGGACTACACAAAGAGGTCGGCGGAATCGTCCACCGCTGCCTGGGAAAAGCTTCTCGGCGCCAAGAGCGTGGAAACGGCAATCGAGGTACACACCGAGTTCTTGCGGTCCTCCTACGAGGATTTCGTTGCCGAGGCGGCTAAGCTCGGCGAGCTCTATTCCGATCTAGCCCGGCACGCCTATCGGCCGTTCGAAGGTCATCTTACCAAGTGATTGTAGGCCGGCGTATCTGGCGTTGAGCGGTACGCGGCTCGGCCGAAAACGGGCCAAGCGCGATCATTCGGCCAAGCCCGTTTGTGCCTTAAAGACCCGCGTCTCAAGCTTTGGGGACGAGCGCCTCAATCGCGGCGGCGATGCGCGATAGGCTTTGCTCTATCCGCGCCACGCGAAACGCAATGTGTTCGAGCGCATAGGCCGCACGCTTGTCGGCGGACGGCATGTGCAGCGCGTCGTAATCGGGAACGAACTCTTGTTCGAGCTCGCGCAGCACCTTGGCGCGGCGTGCGGGGTCGACCATGTCCGGCTCCTCAAGCAGTTACCACCCCAAGGCGCGCAACCAATAACCGAGTCGCTGGTTGATTTCCAATCCGGTGCAGGCCGGATGCCCACATTCCTCCGAAGTCCACAGCCTTCCGAGGCCCACACCCTCCGAAGCCCCACAGTCTTCCGAAAATGATCTGCGCAAATGGATCGATTGCCACAATTTCGGCGTTGGCCGGATGGTCTTATTGCCTCGGCAAGAGTGCCGGGGCGCCAGGCACAAGGAGGTGCGAATGCCAGACAGTTCTGCGGTGGGTGCAGCCTGCCCGGTCTGGCACGGCCGCCACTCTATAATTATGATAGCGTTCTGGCAGCATGGAAGGATTAGGCCTTCCGGCGCCCGGTGGGGATCTTCCCGACGAGCAAGCCTGGACGATAGACGCGAAAATGCCGCCGAATGACGATACAGCGAAATGGCCGCCGCGCATGGCGGACGACGACCGCAAGCGCAAGGGCGACCAGAACGGTCCGGGCACTTCGGTCATTACCAAGACACGGCCGCAAACCAAACGGCCGAATTTGTACCGCGTATTGCTGCTCAACGACGACTACACGCCGATGGAATTCGTGGTTCATGTGCTCGAGCGTTTCTTCAGCAAGGATCACGAGGCGGCGCAACGCATCATGATGCACGTGCATCAGCATGGGATCGGCGAATGTGGGGTTTTCACCTACGAGGTGGCGGAAACCAAAGTGACGCAGGTGATGGACTTTGCCCGCAAACATCAGCATCCTTTGCAGTGCATCATGGAAAAAAAGTGAGTCCGGGGAGGAGCTTCCAATACAAATGAAGAGAGTTTGAAATGCCGACGTTCTCACGCAGCCTCGAACAGTCGCTCCACCGGGCGCTCGCGCTCGCCAACGAGCGGCACCATGAATACGCTACGCTTGAGCACCTGCTGCTGGCGCTGATCGAAGATCAGGACGCCGCCGCGGTGATGCGCGCGTGCAACGTCGATCTGGAGAAGCTGCGCAGGAGCCTCGTCGCCTACCTCGAATCCGAACTGGACAACCTGGTCACCGACGGCGCCGAGGATTCCAAGCCCACCGCCGGGTTCCAGCGGGTCATTCAGCGCGCCGTCATCCATGTACAGTCTTCGGGCCGTGAGGAAGTGACCGGCGCCAATGTGCTGGTCGCCATCTTCGCCGAGCGCGAAAGTCATGCCGCGTATTTCCTGCAGGAGCAGGACATGACGCGCTATGATGCCGTGA
>DASRSQ010000776.1:0-12854 GCA_035656475.1 Gemmataceae bacterium
AGCTTGCTGAGAGATCAAAGCCGCGGGAATCGAGAGAAACAGACCAACCACGTAGCACGGCATGCCGATAATTACCATCCCAGCGACAAAGAGGGTGCCGGCGATCAACGTGCTTTTCCAGGTTGAATTTGATCGTGCCGAAAGAAGCAATCCCATCACAGCGGCATGGTGAATGCTTCCGCCCGCAATCCCCCAGCACAGGGCGAGCACAACTCCGAAGTCGAATTGACGAGATGCCACGCACAGGAGCATCGGAATCAACGCAAACCAGTAAAGCCGAATGTTGTATTTGATGGCGTCCAGCGATCGCTCGCAGAATTCGTCAGCATGAATCAGCGAAACACGCAGGCAATCCCAGGTGTGCGATTCACGGTCCGAGCTGACAAGTGCGCTTGCAAAAACCAAGGCGGCGACTGGCAGGGCAAAGAGAAAGGCGCCACCGATCAGAAATGCAATCGTCTGCGAATAGATCGGCAAGAGTGTCAGCACACAGGCGAGGATCCCCACCAGAACCAAACGCAACCAGATCGGAAAGAAACGCAGCGCGAATAGTTTGCCACCGGAATGTACGCGGTTCTGTTTCCAGTACCACGGATCGTCGCCGATGGGCGGTCCCGATTGCACGTCGTCTGAGGATTCAGATAGAGTGCCTGGCAGATGATAGCGTCTCAGAAAGACAGACGCACTACACAGGCAAATCGCCGTGGGGACGAACCCGATTGCGATCAGCTTGCTCCAGAAAACTGTATCCGTGTCCGGAGGCGTCCACAAGGCATCGCTGACATCGCCAAAGATCAGCGGAACCATTCCCACGATGATCGCATTTCCGGCATAGCTCAGTGTCAGTGCCCGGAAGTTGTGGCGCACGAGCACGCCAACGAGAAGCGGGAAGGCGACGAGCGCCATCGCCAGAATCCACACCCCCATGATCCAGATCGCACCGACCCACCATACGGCGTCTAGCAACGCATCGAGCGCAAATAACACCGGAATGCCCGGCGACGTCAGAATCAACAGATTCGCCCAGGCCGCGAGCCAATGTTCGTGAACGATTGTGGCCGGCCAAATGTGCGTGCTCAAGAGCAGACTCATTGTCTGCTGCCTTTTCTCGCGCAAGATCGGGCCGGCGGCGAAGATTGGCGCGACCACGAACACCGTGGCAAAATGAGCCATCATCATGTACCGGCCGTATTCGTACGGCATCAGCGACGGCGCCAGTCTCATGCTCTGTAGATCCGCCACACGTAACAGTTGTTGCACATCCGCGAGCGCAAACAGGAAGAGCACCAACATCACCAGCGCATAGACAACTCGCATCCCGTGAAACCAGTAACGCTCAACGGTGCGGCGAAGCTCCCAGCGGAAAATATGGCCAAACATGGGGCGGCCTCAAAGTCCGTGGCTCACTGAGGTATAATGTCCAGCGACCGCCGATTCGTCAATTGCCGCTCGCGGCGGGGCATCCCTGGACGCGACGCCGCGACCGCGAGCTCAAGACCCACCCGATCAATGAGACGTCTCGACCTGATTCTGCCGACGCTTGTCGAGAACCTCGCGCTCGACGAGGCGCTGCTGCTCGACGCGGAAGCCGGCGGCCCCGAGGTGTTGCGCCTTTGGCAGTGGCCGTCGCACGCCGTCGTGCTCGGCGCCGGCGGACGAATCGGCGACGATGTGCACGAGGAAGCTTGCCGGATCGACAACGTCCCGATTGCACGGCGTTCCTCCGGCGGCGGCACGGTGCTGCTCGGGGCAGGGTGCCTGCTCTTCAGCCTGGTCCTGCGCTTCGACCGGCATCCCGCGCTCGGCGATCTGCATGCGTCGTATCGCTATATCTTTGATCGCATCCGAATCGCTCTGAAGCCGAGCGTGGGGCCTGTTTCGTTGCAAGGCTCCAGCGATTTCGTGCTCGGTGATCGCAAGTTCTCCGGCAATGCCCAGCAACGCAAACGCACCCACTTCTTGCACCATGGCAGCCTGCTGTACGACTTCGACTTCACAGCGCTCGATCGCTATTTGAAGCCTCCGCCGCGCCAGCCGGAGTATCGGCGTCAACGAACGCATGCGGACTTTCTCGTCAATCTACCGCTCGATCCGGCAATGCTCGCGCAGAAGCTTTGCGACGCATGGGAAGTCGAGGCTCTGGCGACGTGGCCGGAGAAACTGGTCCAGCAACTGGTGGAAGAGCGATATTCGCAATCGCAGTGGATTCGACGGCGCTGAGGCGCGTGTATAATTCCGTCAGCGAGCAATGACCACGAACCACTGATGCACTACATTGGCTGACAAGCAACATCCGAACCACGATCTGTTGGCGGCGTTTCTGGCAGGAACGCTACCGGACGCCGCCCATGAAGGCGTCGCCGCGCACATCGCGGAATGCGATGCGTGCTGCGCACAATTGCGCCAGGTTCCCGATGATCCGTTCGTCGCCCGCTTGCGTGGCTCCGAATGCGGCGATACCGTTGGTGCGAGCAGCGGTGACGACACGTTGCCGCGCGAGTTGCGGGAGCATCCCAAGTACAAGATTGGCCGATATCTTGGCGCCGGCGGCATGGGGCTCGTCTATCAAGCGGAGCATCGGCTCATGGATCGCGTGGTGGCACTCAAGATCATTCATCGCGATCTGAGCCGGCTGCCTCGCGTGGTGCAGCGATTTCGGCAAGAGGTGCGAGCGGCCGGCAAGCTGTCGCATCCCAATATCGTCGCCGCCTATGATGCCGAGCAGGCGGGGGACGCGCATTTTCTCGTCATGGAATTCGTCGACGGCATGAGCCTGGATCGCCTCATCAGCAAGCGCGGCCAGCTCGAACCGGCGTATGCGGCGTATTTCATTCGCCAGGCGGCGAAGGGGCTGCAGCACGCGTTCGAGAAGGGCATGGTTCATCGCGACATCAAGCCGCAGAATCTGATGCTCAACCGCAAGGGCCAGATCAAGATCCTCGACTTCGGCCTGGCCCGGCTCGCCAGCGAAACGCGACTCGACCTGAAGCCGCTTGCGGACGCGGACAATCCGGAGCTGACGAAGCTCGGCGAAATCATGGGAACGCCCGATTACATGGCGCCGGAGCAGGCGACCGATTCGAGCCGGGCCGATATCCGCGCGGACATTTACAGCCTGGGTTGCACGCTCTATTACCTGCTTGCCGGCCAGCCGCCGTTTGCCGGCGAGACATCCCGGGACAAGGTCTACGCACAAAAGTTCGAGGAGCCGACGCCGATCGTCACACGTCGCAGCGACGTGTCGGCGGAACTGGCGGCGGTGCTCGAGAAGATGATGGCGAAGAACCCGGACGCGCGTTATCAAACGCCGGCGGAGGTAGTGAAGGCGCTGGCGCCATTCGCGAAGCCGACGCCGGTGAGCGCGCCCGTGCCGGAGCCGAAGAAAACGCCGGTTCCTGCAACAGCGCCGGCGGCGCCCGAGATGGCGGCGCCGCGGCCAGACGCGGGGACGTTCTTCGCACGCTGTCCGTTTTGCCTGGCGCGCATTCGCATCCCGGTTCGCGGCTTGGGGGCAAGCCTGCCGTGCCCGCATTGCAACAGCTTCTTCACGGCGGTGCCGGAAGACGAGACGCCGCCACGTGGATGATTTTTGAAAAATATCCGGTTTCTCTGAAAGATATTCCTTTTTGCCGCCATTTATCTCCGTGCAGGGAAGATGCCGCCCTTCCCCTTCCTACCTCACCTCTGCAAGGAGACTTCGATGAGCATCTCACACTGGATCCGGATCGGTACTTTCGCGTTGGCAAGCCTGACCGTGTCGTTTCCCGCCTATGGGCAGTTCGGTCAGAAAGGTTCCCGTCAGGGCATGCAGGGCATGGGAGGAATGGGAGGCATGTGCCAGATGGGAATGGGCGGCGGTGGTGGATTCGCTGGTGGCGGCGGCGCCATGATGTCGCCGATGGGATCCGGCATGCAGATGCAGAATCCGTTCGGGCAAACTTCGAACTTCCAGAACCCGTTCGGTCAGACGAGCAACTTCCAGAACCCGTTCAACCAGAGCGGCGGCTTTCAGAACGGCTTCGGCGGCGGTTTCCAGAACGGGTATGGCATGAATGGCATGGATCCAAACATGTTGCAGCAGATGATGCTGATGCAACAATACATGCAGAATGGCATGTACAATCCGCAAAACATGATGCAAGGCTATGGCGGCGCGAATCCGATGATGCGCATGGGATACCAGGGCAACTCGGCCATTCAGGGCACTGGGGGCGCCGGAGGCTACCGCTCGTCTTCCCTCCGGCGACGCTAGGGCCCCTTACGCCTGCAACCCATACACACGCATGGCATTGTCGTGGAACAGCTTTCGCTGATCGTCCGCCGAACGATTGCGGACGATCGTTCGCAATGCCTCGACCCAGCGGCGCAGCGTCGCGCGCGTCGTGCACACCGGCCAGTCGCCGGCGAACATGACGCGCTCGGGGCCAAACGCCATTAGCGAATGATTGATTACCGGCGCGAGATCATCGGGCGTCCAGCGTTCGCGGGCTTGCACGACGATGCCGGAGATCTTGCAGGCGACGACGTTGTTTTTGCGAGCGAGGTTGTCCATGTCGCGTTGCCATTGCGTGCGGTCCTTGGCGTAGACGGGGCCGTTGCCGCAATGGTCGAGGATGAAGTTGGTGTTCTTGCAGGCTTCGGCGAGCTTGACGGCGTCGCCGATTTCGCCGTGCCGCATGCAGAGATCGAACTTGAGGCCCGCTTCGCCAAGAGAGCGCACGCCACGAACGAAGTTGGGGGTGAGACAGAATCCCTGCTTCGCCGACGGATTGTGCAACACCTGGCGAACCCCCTTGAGAAAGCGATTGCCGCGGAAGCGTTGCAGGTATTTCGGGAAATCGTCATCGGCCGGCCGACCGCCGATCACCGCGGCGACGAGCGGCGTGTTCGCCTGCCGGCAGATGTCGAGCACGTATTCCGCCTCGGCGACATGCTGCTTCGGATCGACATCGACTTCCATGTAGACGCCCTTGACGACATTCAAGCCGTTGATGGCGGTCTGATAGTCCTTGATCACATGATTGCGAGCGAGGGGCGAGGTCTTCTCGAGCCAGGGGAGCCGAAAGCGCGTCAGATCCCACAGATGGACGTGGGTATCCACGATGCGCTGCATCGGCGGCTTCTGCTTGTCATCGTCGGCGACCGGCGCGGCATGTGCATCGCTCGCCGCCAACCCTGCCGCCGCCATTGCCGCCGCTTTCAGAAAAAGGCGCCGTTGCATGTTCGTTCCCCCGGTGAATGTTGACGTAACCCGGACGCTCACGCGTCACGGCTCGCCTTGCTTGAATGTCCGTCTAATTCTTTGGCGTCGGCAAAGCGCTCAGGATCGCGCCTGCGGAAATCGTCCCCTTGCCCTCGCGTAGACTCTCCGCAATCGCACGGTTGGCCTCGTCCTTCACCATCGGCTCCGATGCCTTGACGGCGGCGCGCAGCATGTTCTTGATGTCGTTGGCGATCGCCTGGCCGCGCTCGCCTTTGAGAATCGGGCCGCCGCGAACCTTGATGTCCACCAGCTCCAGGCCGAGTTCCGATACCTTCGGTTCCAGCTTTAGCTCCGGCGGGAACTTCTTCAGATTCAACGACACGCCGACATCGCAGACGATTGCCGCCGTTAGATTGGCGTCGGCATCGGCTTCCCCGCCAATCAGGAACAGGCCCTTCTGCCATTGCTGGGCTTCGCCATGCACCAGGAAGGTCGCATCGACATCGACCACGACGCGGTAGGCCTTTTCGTTGAGTTTCCTGAAATCCTTGACAACGATCTTGAGGTTCTTGTCGGGATCTTCGAGCTTGCCCTTGAAGCGGCGCCAGGTGCCGTGCGGCGCTTCGAGATGATCGCCGACCTTTACCAGCGTGCGCAGATTCATGAGCCGAAGGTTCGGCGGTATCTCGATCCGTTGGCCCCAGCCGGAAGTGTCTTCGAACTCCTTGGGAAGCTGTTTGACGACGACCTTGTGGATCACTTTCGAAAACTGGGCGTAGTCGTCCTTGGCTTTTGGAGCGGGTTGGGCCGCCGCAAAGCATGGGACGGCAGCGAGCAACAGGAGCGATCGGCTGATCATGCGCATGGGTTCTCCTTTGCGTTCGGGCACCCTCGGGCCATCCCTATTCTACCGTAATCGATGGGCAAAGCACCATGCCGACGTCAAATTGGCCGCAAACGCGGAGGTAGACCGCGAGCGAACTTATCTTTCCAGCGACGTGTTTTTCAGTCGTAAGAGGCATCTCCGAGCATTCACTGTCTCACACGGTGCGTTTCACGCACGTTTCACGCACCCTACGCAGCAAGCAACTCATAGCGATTGCCGAAAATGGGGAATCCGGTTGGCATCGGCCCAAATTGCGTTACAATTGGCTTCGCGTTGGTTCATGTCTTTTCGGAGGATCCACCCATGCGTACGAATCGAGGCGGCTTCAGCTTCATCGAATTGCTCGTGGTTCTGGCGATCATCGCTTTCCTGATTGCCTTGCTCGTACCCGCCGTGCAAAAGGTGCGCGAGGCGGCGATGCGGACTCAGTCCATGAACAATCTCAAACAAATCGGCCTGGCGGCACACGGTTTCCATGACGTCAACAAGCGATTCCCTTTCAACGGTTCCGATAAAGCTGCCGGGAACGACAAGTACACCAAGGCTGCCAAGGATGGAACCCTCACGAGCGGAAGCTGGGGTTTCCAGATTCTTCCCTACATCGACCAGGCTCCCCTTTACAACAAGATTCAACGGGATGCCGCCATCGTCACATATCTCTGCCCCGGACGCTCCCGACCCGGCGTCGAGACATCCAACGGCGGCGGCGCGTGGTCCGACTATTTCTGGAACAACTATCTCAACGATCCCAAGAATGCCGAGAAACCGGACAATGCCGACAGCCGGGCCGCGATTGTTGCCATCACCGACGGTACCTCCAACACCGTGATGTGTGGGCACGGCAACATCTCCATCGATCAGTACAAGGACAAGGCCGACGTCAAAATGTGCTCCAATATCTTCAATGGCGGCACGATTGGCACCATCCGTGCCGGCAAGAATGGCGTCGCCAATCCAGGCGGGGTTACCCTGCAGCGCGATAGCAAGAAGGCGCCCGATCTCGGCAGCTGGGGCGGTCCCTTCCCGGCCGGCGGCCTGTTCGTCCTGTGCGACGGATCGGCCCGTACGATCTCTTACAGTTTCGAATCCCTGAATGCGATGCTCACCCCCAGCGGGGGTGAAGTCATCAATCTGTGCGGCGAGGATTTGGATCAATGATCATTTTCAATTGTCCCGGTTGTCACGCGAAGCTGCAGGTGTCGGATGAGCACGCGGGCAAGACGATGCGCTGTCCGAACTGCAAGCACACCGCGACGATTCCCAACGCCGGCGCCATATCGGCCGAGCCGATCCCGGCGGTGCTGGCGCCAGCGACAACGCCTGCTACCGCCAGCGACGATCGGGACGCCGATGGCCCTCGGCATCGCCGTGACAATCGAGATGAGGATCGGCCGCGTCCAAAATCCGGGATCAGCGCCGTGGTCATCGCGCTCGCGATCCTCGGCGTTGGTTTCTTCTGCGGTTGCCCGATTCTCATCGCCCTGCTGGTCCCGGCCGTCCAGAAAGTGCGCGAGGCGGCCGCACGCACCCAGTCCACCAACAACCTCAAGGAAATTGGGCTGGGGTTCCACAGTTATCACGATGCCCACAAGCGTCTTCCCTTCAACGGCTGCGAAGATGATCGCCATAAGAAAGTTGCTGGCGAGGGCTTTGGCCCCAGCGGCAGCTGGGGCTATCAAATCCTGCCCTACGTCAACAACACACCCCTCTTTCAGTCGAGAGATCCCAATGTCGGTGTCGCCACTTACCTGTGTCCGGGTCGCGGGCGACCTGTGGTCGAAGCAGGCAAGGGGGCGTGGTCCGACTACTTCTACAACAACTTCATCACCGATCCCGAAAACGCCTCCAAGCCCGACAGACCCAGCTTTCGCACCCTGGTCGGCATTACCGACGGCACCTCCAATACCATCCTGGTCGGTCACGGCAATATCGCCACCACCCAGTACAAGCAAGCCGCCGGCGTCACCGGATGTTCCACCGTTCTGATCGGCGGCACCATCGGCACCATGCGCTCGGGCGACGATCTTCTGGGGCCAATAGTGACAGGCGTCACTCTCGCCCGCGATTCCGCCACGCCGCCAACGGTCGGCTCATGGGGGGGACCGTTTCCGGTTGCCCTCATGTGCATGGCCGACGGCACCGTACGGAATTTTCCGTATCAGACTGCCAACTTTGGCGCATTCCTCACCCCGAACAGCAACGACACGGTTAGCTTGCCAGACGAACGGTGAGTGAGCCGCCAGGGTAGATCGACATTCGTTTCCGCACGAGGCTTGAGGTAGTCCATGATCGTCTTCGAGTGTCCCGGTTGTCATGCGAAGCTGCAGGTGGCGGACGAGCACGCGGGCAAGATCATGCGCTGCCCGACCTGCCAGCACACTGCAACGATCCCGAGCGCCGATGCCAACGCGGTCTCCGCCGAGCCGATCCCAGCGATCCCGGCGCCATCAGCGCCAACGCCCGCCGCCGAAAATCGCGAGCGAGACAACCAAGATGATCGCGACCGCGATAAGGAGGATGACGGTCGTGGCCGTCGGCGTCCGCGCGACCGCGACGAACGCGATGAACGTGAGCGGCCCAAATCTTCTGGCGCCTGGACGGCGCTGATCATTGCGTTCGCCGGCATCGGCGTCGTCGGCTGCTGTACCGTGCCTGTGCTAATCGCGCTGCTGGTCCCGGCCGTGCAGAAGGTGCGCGAGGCCGCCGCACGCACGCAATCCACCAACAACCTCAAGCAAATCGGCCTTGCCATCCACAGTTTTCACGACGCCAACAGACGGCTTCCCTTCAACGGCTGCGACAACGCCATCAACGGCTATAGCAAGACTGCCGTTGGCGGTTCGGCCACCAGCGGCAGCTGGGGCTTTCAAATTCTCCCTTACATCGATCAAGGTCCCCTCTACGTGGCAGCCGACCGCAATCAAGCCGTCATAACCTTTCTTTGCCCCGGACGCGGGAGACCGCCACTGGAGGCAGGCGCCGGCGCCTGGTCCGATTACTTTCTCAACAACTACATCAACGATCCGGAAAAGGCCTTCACTCCCAATAACCAGGACATGAGGCGTAAGTTGACGGACATCAATGACGGCGTCTCCAACACCGTCTTGGTCGGCCATGGCAATATTGCCCTCAACCAGTACAAGCAGTCCGCCGGCGTCACCGGTTGCTCCAGTGTCTTCGACGGCGGCACCATCGGCACCATCCGCTCCGGCAACGACGCCGTCAATGGCGTCGCGCCGCTCGGCGTCTCCCTGCAGCGCGATTCCAATGCCCCGCCCGGCGTCGGCAGCTGGGGCGGTCCGTTTCCGCAGGGCGCCCTCATGGGCATGGGGGACGGCACCGTGCGATTCTTCCCCTACCAGACCGCCAACTTCAGCGCCTTCCTTACCCCCAGCGGCGGCGAGCCTGTCGTTCTCCCCGAGCGCTAACACCTGAATCGAGTATTCATGCAACTCGGCTTCGTCTCCGCGATCTTGCCCGATTTCAACCTCGACGAGGTCTTCGCCTTCGCGGGCGACGAGGGCTTCGACTGCGTCGAACTGATGTGCTGGCCCCCCGGCGGCGCCGATCGCCGCTACGCTGGCGTCACGCATCTCGACGTCACCAGCGTCAATGACGAGCTGATCGCAAAGGTGCACGGCCTCGTTCGCCGCACCGGCGTGCAGATCTCCGGCCTCGGCTATTACCCCAATCCGCTGCATCCCGATGCCGCCCATCGCGAACGCGTTGTCGCGCATCTCAAGAAGGTGATCCAGGCGGCGCCGCGATTCGGCGTCCATGTCGTCAACACCTTCATCGGCCGCGACTGGCATAAATCGGTGCGCGACAACTGGCCGCTCTTCGACCAGGTCTGGCCCGACATCGTCCGCTGCGCCCAGGAAGCCGGCGTCCGCATCGGCATCGAAAATTGTCCGATGCTCTTCTCGCTCGACGAATGGCCCGGCGGCGCCAACCTCGCCACCACTCCCGCCATCTGGACGACGATGTTCGAGAAGATCCCAAGTATCGGCCTCAACTTCGATCCGTCGCACCTGATCTTTCAGCACATCGACGTCTCCCGCGCCATCCGCGATTTCGGCAAACACTTCGTCCATGTCCACGCCAAGGACACCCGCATCGATGCCGACACCCTCTATCAACACGGCAACATGGGTCTTGGTTGGCACACGCCGAAGTTGCCGGGCCTCGGCGATGTCGACTGGAGCGCGTTCTTCTCCGCCCTCACCGACACCGGATACCAGGGCGCGGTATGCATCGAAGTCGAAGACCGCGCCTACGAGGGCTCGCTGGAACTACGCAAGCGTTCACTGCGACAGAGCAAGCGCTACCTCGAACAATTCATGGGCTGAGATGTCGTAGCCACAAGCTGCCAGTTTGTAGGCATAATTTCACTCACGGTGGCTTGTCCCACAGTCCTGGCCTGTTTTCATGGGCGATTGGTTTGGCGGTCTGAACATTTCATCGATAGGGCAACTGTCGTAATCGAAGTCGCCGAAACTTCAAGCCAACAAGCTGGCAGCTTGTGGCTACGATGCCCCGGAATTTACACTTTTCACGCTTCCCCACAATTTTCGACCTATACTTGCGCGCCACCTCTCTCGGTGTGGAGGAGACGCGAATGTGCGGAATTGTTGGTTACGTCGGACGACGTGACGCCCAGCCTGTGTTGCTTGATGGCCTCGCCCGACTTGAATATCGCGGTTACGACAGCGCTGGTCTGGCCACGGTCAACGGCAAGCTCTACGTCCGCAAGGCCGTCGGACGCGTCGGCAACCTCCGCAACCTGCTCGCCCATCAGCCGCTTGCCGGCCACATGGGCATTTGCCACACCCGCTGGGCCACCCATGGCACCGTCAGCGTCGCCAACGCCCACCCGCACCTCGGTGGCAACGGCGAGATCGCCGTCGTCCACAACGGCGTCATCGAGAACTACGACATCCTCAAACGCCAGCTCGAAGCCCAGGGCTACGTTTTTCGCAGCCAGACCGATACCGAGGTCATCGCCCACCTGATCGCGTCGCATCTCAAAGACGATCTCGTCCAGGCGGTGCGCGATGCGGTCGCCCAGCTCAAAGGGACGTACGGCCTCGCCGTCGTCAGTCCGCGTTTTCCGAAGATCCTCGTCGGCGCCCGCCTCGGCAGTCCGCTTGTCATCGGACTCGGCGAAGGCGAGATGTTTCTGGCCAGCGACGCAAGCGCCCTGGTCAAGTTCGCCACGCGCGTCGTCTATCTCGACGATCGCCAGATTTGTATGCTGACCGCCGACGATTTCGAAATCTTCGACGCCGACAACGAGTCGTTCGCGGCGGAGGTCCACGCCCTCGACTGGGAGCCTGGGGACGCGGAGAAGGGCGACTTCGAGCACCACATGCTCAAGGAGATTTACGAGCAGCCCGCGGTGCTAGAACGCGCCATGGCCGGCCGGCTCGATGAATCCGAGGCCACCGCCCATTTCGGCGGACTCAATCTCGACGCCGCTCAGCTACGCCACATTGACCGCGTCATCATGACCGCTTGCGGCACCAGCTACCATGCGGCCCTCATCGGCGAGCACCTGTTCGAGCAGTTCGCCCGCATGCCGGTCGAGGTCGAATACGCGTCGGAGTTCCGCTATCGCAATCCGCCGATCGACAAGAACACGATCATCGTCGGCATCACGCAATCGGGCGAAACGGCCGACACTCTGGCTGCATTACGCGAATCGAAACGCAAGGGCCAGCGCACGCTCGGTATCTGCAACGTCGTCGGCAGCAGCATCGCCCGCGAAGTCGATGGCGGCGTTTACCTGCACGCCGGCCCCGAGGTCGGCGTCGCCAGCACCAAGGCCTTCACCGCCCAGGTCACCGTCCTCACGCTGCTCGCCGTCTATTTTGGCCGCATGCGGCATCTGTCGTATCAGGCCGGAGCCCGCATCCTGACCGAGCTACGTGCGATGCCTGACATCATGCGCGAAACGCTCAAGTGTCACGATCAGGTGGCCGAAATCGCTGCCAAGTATCAGAGCGCGACGAACATGCTCTACCTGGGCCGGCAGTATCTGTATCCGATGGCGCTCGAAGGAGCGCTCAAGCTCAAGGAAATCAGCTACATTCACGCGGAGGGCTATCCGGCCGCCGAGATGAAGCATGGCCCGATTGCCCTGGTCGACGAGAACACGCCGTCAGTCTTCCTGATCCCGCACGGCGGGGTCTACGACAAGGTGATGAGCAATCTCGAGGAGATCAAGGCGCGTGGCGGCCCGGTGATCGCGATTGCATCCGAGGAGGATCCGCACGTTCGCGCCAAGGCGGACGACATCATCCATGTGCCAAACGTGCCGGACTACTTGCAGCCGCTGGTGACGGCGATACCGCTGCAATTTTTGGCGTATCACATCGCCCGTTTGCGTGGCTGCGACATCGACAAGCCGCGCAACCTGGCGAAGAGTGTGACGGTTGAGTAGGTAATGGTCTGTATTGCAAAGGAAAAGGTATGAAGATTTCGGAAGCAGAGACTGCCCTGTATTACCGTGGCTACTACATCGAATCGCGCGCCGATACTACCGATCCGGCGACACAGTGGGTCGTGTACCGCACCGGCGTCGGGGGCTCGTACGAGGAGTTCGGCGTCACCAAGACAGAGAAGGCGGCCAAGCGCCTGGTGGATGAGATCACCACGGAGCCGGAGTAACGCGTCTCCCCGTTCCCACGCTCCGCGTGGAACGCACTGCTTCGCGACGCTCCTGCGTTGCGGGCAGAATCTATCGGATGTTCTCCAGGATAGTCA
>DASRSQ010000777.1:0-4487 GCA_035656475.1 Gemmataceae bacterium
CCCGCGCGCGCGGCGTGTAGTCCGAAGCCGCCGGAGTAGCAAAAAGCGTCGAGCATGCGCCGGCCTGTCGTGAGCCGGGCGACCGCCTGGCGATTGTCGCGCTGATCGAGGTAGTAGCCGGTCTTCTGGCCCTCGGCGAGATTGATGCGCAGCCGCAGGCCATGCTCGACAATCTCGATCGGTGGCGGCGCCGGCCCGCGCAGCGGACCGTCGTGCAGATCCAGTCCTTCGAGCTGGCCGATGCCGCGCTCGGTGCGCAGATAGATGCCGTCGGGCTGCAGCAACTCGGTCAGAAGCTCGGCGAACATCTCGCGGCGTTCAGCGAGCGCAAGGCTCGTGAATTGCACGACCAGCCACCGGTCGAATCGGTCGATGGTCAGCCCGGACAGACCATCCGCTTCGCTGAAGACCAGTCGGCAAGCCTGCCCCGGCCCCATCCAGCCAAGCACATCCCGCCGCAACTGAATTGCGTTTTCGAGCAGTCGGCGAAAGAAGCCCGCATCGAGCGCGTCGTCCGGCGACCATGTGTAGAGCCGAACGCGGATCTTGCTGTTGCTGTTGTAGAGCCCGCGCGCGATGAAGTTGGCGGCATGCGAAACGAGATCGACGACATCGCCGTCCTTGGGTTCGCCCTCGATCGCTTCGATGGCGCCGGCGTAGACCCAGGGATGCATGCCGAAAAAGGGACGAGCGCGGCGAGCCTTGAGCGTGATGCGTGGATGGGACATGTTGATGGGATATGGATTGGTATGCAGGGTTTCAGCCAGAGATTGGTGAATCGTCCATGGCCGTTGGCGATGAATCGAACGCGATCTCAGCAGGCCGTACTACGTTAGATCTGCCGATTGAGCATAGACGACACGATTCCTGCGGCATTTTCGCGGCGATTTCATAAACCGAATCTACCAGCGAGATATGGCTGTCGGCGGTGACTTATGAAAGCGAAAGTGCTTGTCACGGGTGGGGCCGGATTTCTGGGATCACACGTCACGGATGCGCTGATCATGGACTATGAAGTCGTCGTCCTTGATGATCTGAGCGGAGGGTTTGTCGATAATGTTCATCCGAATGCCACGTTCATCCAGGGCACCATTCTCGACCACGAACTCATCGACAGGCTGTTTCGCGAACACAAGTTCAGGCAAGTGTTCCACCTCGCAGCGTACGCGGCGGAGGGGCTGAGTCATTTCATAAAGCGCTTCAACTACGAAAATAACCTGATCGGCAGCGTTAACCTGATCAACGCCAGCGTGAATCATGGTGTCGATAGCTTTGTCTTCACCTCCTCGATTGCGGTCTACGGGGCGAATCAATTGCCCATGCATGAGGACTTGATTCCGCAACCAGAAGATTCCTACGGCATCGCCAAGCTCGCGGTAGAGCAGGAGCTCAAGGCCTCGCACCACATGTTCGGCCTCAATTACGTCATCTTCCGGCCGCACAACGTTTACGGCGAACGGCAGAATCTCGGCGATCCGTACCGCAACGTCATTGGCATCTTTATGAATCAGATCATGCAAGGATTGCCGGTAACCGTCTTTGGCGACGGCAAACAAACTCGCGCCTTCACGCACATTCAAGACATTGCGCCGGTGATCGCCTCGGCTGGCGCCAACAAGGCGGCATTCGGGCAGGTGTTCAACGTCGGCGCCGATGTGCCGTATTCGGTCAACCAGCTCGTGGATTGCGTCGGCGATGCCATGGGAACCAGGCCCCAGATCAAGTACGAAGAGGCGCGTAAGGAAGTGATGCACGCCTATTCGTCGCATGAAAAGGTGCGCCGCTATTTCCAGTGTCCAGCAGATACGTCGCTGACGGCGGGTCTGAAACAGATGGCCGCCTGGGCCAGCCAGGCCGGGGTCCGCAAGGGCAAGCCATTTTCCGGGATCGAAATCGAGCGTGGCTTGCCTGCGTCCTGGCGCCGCATCGTCCGCTAGACCCAGCGAGCCAGCCATGGAATTGAATTCCACGCCCGCCGTGGCCATTCGGCCCGTCGCCAGCATCATCACGGTGAACACCAATGAAAAGCACCGCATGTTGCTTTACATGCCATCCGTCTGGGCGTCGCGAGGCTCCTTCGAAATCCTGATCTCCGACAACGGTTCGACGGACGGAAGCGTTGAGTATATCGAGGCAAACTTCCCGCAAACGCGAATCATCAAGAATGGCGCCAATCTCGGATTTGCCGCCGCCAACAATCGCGCTGCCGAGCAGGCGCAGTCGGAAATTCTCGTATTCCTCAACCCCGACACCACCGTGGAGCCCGATTGGCTCGAGGAACTTCTCAAGCCTTTCAGCGACCCGGCCGTCGGCTTGACCACGTCAAAGCTCATTCTGATGCCTGATCCCGCCCATCTCAATACCTGTGGCAATGACGTGCACGTTAGCGGTATCACGCTCTGTCGCGGCATGGGGAAGCCGAGAGAAAACTACGCCCACGACGAAGACGTCGCCGCCGTTTCCGGCGCCGCGTTCGCCATCCGTCGCGAAATCTTCGAAGCGGTCGGCGGCTTCAATGAAGCCTTCTTTATTTACATGGAAGAGACGGCCATGTCGCTCGAAGGGCAGCTGCGCGGCTGGCGCTGCGTCTACGTCTGCAAGAGCATCGTCTACCACGACTATGCCCTGCGCTTCGGTCCGCGGAAGATACTTTTCCAGGAACGCAATCGATACATGATGCTATTGCAGATTTACCGGCTGCCCACGCTGATGATCCTGCTGCCCGCATTCCTGCTGGCCGAGATCATCACCTGGGGCTTCGTGATCTTGCGCGATCGCAGGAACTGGCAGAACAAGCTTCTTGCCTACGCGGGCGTCCTGGAGAACTGGCGCTCGATAAGAGCGAAACGACTGCTTAATCAGGCGCAGCGCAAGGTCAGAGACCGGGAGCTCTTGGCAATCACAACGTCCCGGCTCGATTTCGGCCAGGTAACGCGCGGGCCCGTTGCACTGGCAGCGGCGCTCATCTTTACGCCCTTGTTTGGCTTGTTTCGGTTAGTTGCACTGGCGTTGGTCAGGTGGTAGCGGCCTATTCTCTTGGGAGTGCGCGATGGATGATGCTGATGAAGCCTATACCCAAAGATTGGTTCGACTTGAAAGCGTTTGGTGGAAAAAGCTGTTCAGCGTCCAGGCACCCTATCGCTGGAACATCAGGCGATTGCAACCGGGTTTCGTGCTCGAAGTGGGCTGCGGGATCGGGCGCAATTTGCGGCATCTGGACGGCAATGGCGTTGGAATCGACCATAATCCCACCTCGATTGCGACATGCCGTGAACGCGGCCTTACCGCATTCACTACCGAGTCATTTCTCGCGTCTTAATTCGCACGGGCGGAAAGATTTGATTCCCTGCTATTTGCTCACGTCGCCGAACACATGACGCTTTCCGAGTTTGTCGCGCTGCTGAACAACAACCTGAAATTTGTGAAGGTTGGCGGCGCAGTAATCCTGATAACGCCGCAGGAAGCAGGGTACCGTAGCGACCCGACGCATGTCGAATTCATTGATTTCGACAAGCATTCAGCGATATTTCGACAAACGAACTTGAATCTGGAAAAGGCATACTCCTTTCCCTTCCCTCGTTTGGTCGGCCGATTCTTTCGCCATAATGAGTTTGTGTCTGTGGCGAGAAAAGTCGCGAAATGAAGCGCATCCCATGAAGAAAATAAACCCCGCTTACCTTTCGATAAGCGGGGTCTAAATATCTTTGCAACCGGTTAGCACCTCTAACCAATGCGAGAGACGTGAATCATGATTCTTCTTGCAATCTCGCGACTGCAAGAGTGGATACATCCTTAGAAAGGAGGTGATCCAACCGCAGGTTCCCCTACGGTTACCTTGTTACGACTTAGTCCCAATCAAGAGTTTCGCCTTCGGCACTTTAACGCGACTTCGGGCGCTCCTCTCTTTCGTGGCTTGACGGGCGGTGTGTACAAGGCTCAGGAACACATTCACCGCGGTGTTGCTGACCCGCGATTACTAGCGATTCCAACTTCACGAAGGCGAGTTGCAGCCTTCGATCTGAACTGGGCAACGTTTTTTGGGATTAGCTCCCCCTCGCGGGTTGGCATCCCTTTGTTCGTTGCATTGTAGCACGTGTGCAGCCCTAGGCATAAAGGCCATGAGGACTTGACGTCATCCCCACCTTCCTCCGGTTTAACACCGGCAGTCCCTCCAGAGTCCCTAACTGAATAATGGCAACTGGAGGCAAGGGTTTCGCTCGTTATGGGACTTAACCCGACATCTCACGACACGAGCTGACGACAGCCATGCAGCACCTGTAACAGGACTGGATTGGATACCATCGCCTGACGTTTCCGCCAGACTACCCCCTGTCGCTTTCGCACATGTCAAGCCTAGGATAAGGTTCTTCGCGTAGCCTCGAATTAAGCCACATGCTCCACCGCTTGTGTGAGCCCCCGTCAATTCCTTTGAGTTTCAGCCTTGCGACCATACTCCCCAGGCGGAGTACTTAACACTTTTGCTTCGA
>DASRSQ010000778.1:0-2651 GCA_035656475.1 Gemmataceae bacterium
AGCTCGAATGGATTGCATCCCATTCGAGCTTCAGCTACATTTCAGCTCGAATGGATTGCATCCCATTCGAGCTTCAGCTACATTTCGGACATCCGGCTTCGGACTTACTGCTTCGACGCAAACACGCGCTGAGCCGCCATCAGGCCCTTGCCGGGTTCGAACGGATGGCCCATCTCTTGCAGCACCAGCTCGACGCCGGCGATCGCGCTCAAGATGTCGAACTGGTCGATGTAGCCCATGTGTGCCAGGCGAATGATCTTGCCCTTGAGATCGTCCTGGCCGTTCGCGAGCTTCAGGCCATACTGCTTCTCGAGCTTCGAGAGCAGCGTCGAGCTGTCGATTCCCGCTGGCATCTTCACCACGGTCAGCGCAGTGTTCGGCTGCGCCGCGAAAAGCTCGAGGCCAAGCGCCTGAAACGCAGCCCGGGCGGCGGCGGCATAGCGTGCTTGCCGGGCCCAGACTTTCTCCATCCCCTCGCCGACAATCTTTTTCAAACTGACGCGCATCGCCCGGATCAACGTGTGCGCGGGCGTGTACGGCGTGTCGTTCGTCTGCAGGTTCTTGCGCGCCTTCTTGAGGTCGAAGTAAAACGTGCGAGCATTCGGGTTCTTATCGATCACCGCCCACGCCTTGTCGCTGACTGACACGAACGCGAGCCCCGGCGGCATCATCAACGCCTTCTGCGAACCGGTGCAGTTGATGTCGATCTGCCAGTCATCGGTGCGGCACTCCATCGCTCCCAGGCCACTGATCGAATCGACGATGTGCAACGCCGGCGTCTTCGCGATGATCTTGCCGAAGGCGGCGATGTCGTGGCCGACGCCCGTCGAGGTCTCGCTCAGCGTCGAGCAGACAGCGACGGCATCCGGATGATCGGCGAGTGCCTTCTGCAACTGCTCGGGCTGGACGGCCTGGCCGAACGGAACAGTGACGCTGATGGCCTCGATGCCGAAGGCCTTGCAGAGATTGCGCCAGCGCTCGCCGAAGCGGCCGGCGATGAGGCAGATGGCCTTGCCGCCGGCAGGAACGCTGTTGGCCAGGGCGGCCTCGAGTCCGCCGGTGCCGGAGCTCGTCAACGTGAGTACGGGATTCTTCGTGCAAAAGACGGTCTGCAGGTCCGCGGTCACCTCGCCCAAAATGGCACGAAACTCTGGCGAACGATGAAAATTCACCGGCTTCGCCAGTTCCAGCAAGGTCTCTTCCGGCACGGGCGTCGGTCCAGGCGTCAACAGGCGCTGCTTCATTTCACGATCCTCAAGAAAACGGTGTTACTTCCTCATTGTACGATTAGAGATCATGGCAAAAGCGCAGAGGGGCAAAGAAATGTGAAGGGCCTTGCCGGGCATCGTTCCATGTTCATTTCGCCGTCGGACGCTAAGATCATCCGCATGAGCGACTCCGATCAACCCTGGTATCATGGCGGCCTGCGTTTTCGCTGCACGCAGTGCGGCATATGCTGCACCGGCGCCCCCGGCTATGTCTGGGTCACCGACGAGGAAATCGCGGCGATTGCCCGCTTTCTCGGCGAGCCGGTCGAGCAGGTGACGGAGTTGCACACGCGCACGACGCGGCGTGGCCGAAGTCTGCGCGAGAAGGCCAACGGCGATTGCGTGTTCTACGACAAAAAGGTTGGCTGCACCATCTACGCCGAGCGCCCCGGCCAGTGCCGGACCTGGCCGTTCTGGGAATCCAATGTCAAGACGCCGGCCGCCTGGCAACACACATGCAGTATCTGTCCCGGCTCGGGGCAGGGGGAGCTTATCCCCGTTGAAGAAATCACGCGCCGGCTGAATGTAATCCGCCTCTGAACCGTCAAGCGGTAAGCACTCCATCCTTTCAAGAATTGCGAGGCATCCATGCGAAGAATGCTTGCCTGTATCATCGTTCTCGTTTTTGTCGCCACGGTTCGTGCCGATGACTGGCCGCAATGGCTTGGCGTCAAGCGCGACGGCGGGACGACCGAAGTCGTAAAGCCGTGGAAGGCGCCGCTCAAGACCCTTTGGAAGGAGAAGGTCGGCGAAGGGCACGGTGGCCCCGTCGTCGTCAAGGGCAGGACCTATCTCTTCTATCGCACCCCCGGCAAGAACGAGGAGACTCTCGCCGCCTTCGAGGCGGACACCGGCAAGCCACTATGGAAAAACTCGTATCCGCGCGTCGAGACCAAGATCCCCTTCGGTAACGGCCCGCGCAGCGTTCCCTGCGTTATCAACGGCAAGATCTACACCTTCGGCATCACCAGCATCCTCACCTGCTGGAACGCCGAGGATGGCAAGATCGACTGGCAAGTCGACGGCGTCAAGGAGTACAAGACGCCAACGCTCACCTTCGGCAGCTCCTGCTCGCCGATCGTGGTTGGCGATCTCGTCCTGGTCAACATGGGGGCCAAGGGCGCCTCAATCGTCGCGTTCGACAAGAAGACCGGCAAAGAGGCGTGGAAGGCGCTCGATGACGCCGCCAGCTATTCCTCGCCAATTGCGTATGATCACAATGGCTCCACGCGTGTTGCCTTCCTCACCGCCAAGGGAGCGGTCTCCGTCGAGCCAAAGACCGGCAAGCTGGATTGGCGTTTTCCATTCGTCGACCTCTTGCTCGAAAGTTCCTGCACGCCGGTGTTGATCGACGGCAAGCTGCTGTTCAGCTCGATTACCGCG
>DASRSQ010000779.1:0-14731 GCA_035656475.1 Gemmataceae bacterium
TGATCAGCTTGATGTCCACGATGGCGTTCCAGGCAAAACTACTCGGATTCATGCGGCTGTCGCTGGAAGCGAGCCAGGCCATCACCAATTTCGGCTTCTACTTCCTGTACTTCTTCATCACCTTCATTCTCTTCGTGGCCAACGCGTACATCTACTATTACCTCCACTATCTGGTCGGCTACATCATCCTTCTTGGCGTCGATGCCCTGTTCGCCATGGCCGTTCGCTCGGTGATCGCGCAAATCCAGCTCACGCTCAAGCTCAATCGAGCGATCCAGGCGTACATCCGTGAAGCGTGATTTTCTCCTCGTCCACATGGGCGGCGTCGCCAGTACCGCTCCTCAGAAGGTCAGGAACATTCCAAAAATTGGACTGTTCCTTACCTTCTGACGACAAATACTAAAATACCGCTGCCCCTGTTTACGAGAGATCATGCCATGAAACTGGGCAAATCGGTTCGCGAAGCCTTCGGGATCGCACTGGCACAACTCGGCGATAACCAACCGGACCTCGTGGTTGTCGATGGCGACGTTCACAACTCGACACGCACCGACCTGTTTGCCAAGAAGTTTCCGCAACGTTTCTTCAACGTCGGCATTGCCGAGTCGAACATGGTTGGCGTCGCGGCGGGCCTGGCGTCGTCGGGCAAGCGTGCCTGGCTGTCGAGCTTCGCGGCGTTCGTGATGTGCAACGCCTACGACCAGCTGCGAATGTCGGTCGCGTTCCCGTGCCTGGACGTGAAGGTCGTCGGCACGCATGCGGGCATCTCGATTGGCGAGGACGGCCCGTCCCAGATGGGGATTGAGGACATCAGCCTGGCCTGCTCGCTGCCGAACTTCAGCGTCGTGGTCCCCGCTGATGAGCCGTGCACGTACAAGGCGGTCGAGGCACTGGGAAAAATCCGTACGCCGGCGTATCTGCGTGCTGGCCGACCAAAGGTGCCGCTGCTTTACGAGAAGGGCTGCGACTTCCAGCTTGGCAAGGCGATCTCGCTGCGCGAGGGGAAGGATCTGACGATCATCGCGTGCGGCCTGATGGTGGCCGCGGCGCTGGAAGCCGCAGAAGTGCTGGCGAAGCGAGGCACGCAGGCGCGGGTGCTCGACATGCACACAATCAAACCGTTGGACGATGCCGCCGTGTTCGCCGCCGCGAAAGAGACGGGACGCATTGTGGTGGCGGAAGAGCACCTGTTGCATGGCGGTCTGGGAAGCGCGGTGGCAATGTCGGTGGCGCGCCATCATCCGACGCCCATGCGTTTCGTCGGCATCAAGGACACTTTCGCCGAATCCGGCAAGCCGGAAGAGTTGCTGGCAAAGTATGGCCTGACCGCAACGGACATCGTCAAGGCGGCGCTCGATTGAGGGCTGCTCGACCCCTCGCCCCTCAATGTCTGCCCTTCGGACCGAAGCCGGGGCCGAAGGGAGGCCCCTTCCTGCCCCAGCCATCGAATTGCTTGTGAAGGTCGGGGCGCATGAATTCGGGCGAACGCATGTAGAGCTGTTCGAACTGCATCTTTTGTAACAGCCAATATTCGTAGGCTGCCCGGTCGAACTCGATTTTTCCAAAGGCCATGGCAACGCCCTTGTCCTCGTCCTTGGCACCACTCTTGTCCGATCCCGCTTTATCCTTGTCGTAGCCGGCCTTTTCTTTGTCGAGACCTTTGTCCTTGTCCTTTTCGAATGATTTGTCCTTATCGAAGCCACCTTTATCCTTGCCAATTCCCTTATCCTTGATGAAGCCGCCTTTTTTCTCGAAGGCCTTGAAGGTGGCGAAGCGGTTCCACATTGGCTTGAGCGCGCGATCGTTGAAGCGGCTGTAGCGCGTGCCGTGGCGTTCGATTTCCTTCTCATTCCCCTTGTCTGCCGCCGCCGCCGCCCGGGACATCAATTTGTCGGCAATTGACGTGACAACCTCCGCCTGCGTGAGCGCATCTTCGGACGTGGCGAGCTTGCGGCCGTCCGCGAGCAACGTTTCGGCGAGCTGACGTTCCTCCGGCGACAACACTGCGCGTTTGAGATCGGTGTTGAAGCTTTCGTACTCCTCGAGCAAGCGCTTGCGTTCCTTGGCTGGGGCGTTCGCAAGCTCGGCGTTCCACTCGATCAGCCGATCGACGACGTCGGCGCCAGGAGAATTGCGACTCGGGAGGAGCAGACCAATGCCGATGATGACCATGAACACAGCTGCGGCGACGGCCAGCCAGCGCATCCCACCCCAGCCGGAATCTCGCGCCGGCGTCTCCTTGCCGCGGCGATCGCGGCGGGGAACCGCCTTCTCCGCTGGTTCGCTCTCGACCTTGCGGGGCTGTGCGATTTCCGGATCGCTGTCGGGACGTTCCAGTTCGTCCAGGCTGTGGGTCTCTGCCGTTCCCGGCTCGACCTCGGCGACATCGAGTTCCGGCACGGTGTCGATCGGCACCAGCGCGGGAAGCTCCTCCGAGGATTCGAAAACAGGAAGACTCTCCGGCTGCTCGATTTCGGGAAGTTTCGCCTGCTCGAGCTGGGACAACCTGGCAAGGAAGTTGAGCTTGGAAGTTTCGCACTCGGCGGGGACGGGAATTCGCCGCCAGGCCTTCTCGAGTCGCTTGATGCTCTTGGCGAATTGATAGCAAGAGGCGCAGACGCGAAGATGCTTGACCAGGCCGACCGGCCAGGTCTTCGGTTGCAACGATTCGCATTGCAACAACCAGTTTTGGGCAGCTTCGCACTTCATGACATTAGAGCCGAGTTGGAGTCATTCCTCGCCGGCATCCTTTGGGGCGTCGCCAAACCGTTTGATGAGCTTGGCGCGGGCCTGGTGCATGTGTTGACGGGCCGCCACTTCCGTGATGTCGGCCAGCTTGGCAATCTCCTTGAACGATAAATCCTCGGTGACGCGCAGGTGAAAGACGAGCCGGGTGAGCTCGGTCAGGTCTTGCACGGCCACGCGGATCAACTCCGCCTGCTCCTTGTTCTCAAGGGCGTTCTCCACGGCACTGTTGCCGCTTTCGATTTCGTCCGGGAGAGGACCGATCTTGAGAGTTTGCCTTTTTCGTCTCACATCGAAGAAGGCATTGCTGGCAATCCGCAGCAGCCAGGCACGCAGATTGGTGCCGTGCTTGAAGCTATCCCAACGGCGCAGCGCGCGCAGGAAGGTTTCCTGCGCCAGATCCTCGCTGTCGTGCGGGTTGCCGGTCATGGAGTATAACAGCCGATAGACTGCGGTCCAGTGAGCTTCGACAACCGCCTTAAACGAGTCGGGCGGTAACGGCGATTCCGTACCCGCAAAGCTCAAAGGAGCCCCTCCGACATATTCAACGTTTTCGTGAAAATCCTGTGAGTTGAAAGTGGCAGAAAAAATAAGCTTACGATATATTTATAAGGTTACGGTGAAACAAATGCTTGGCATTACCGCAGTTACGCTACGGACAGGCAATTGGATGGCGTGCTGTAATCTTAGAAATACTATTAAAAGCTACAAACCCTAGCGTTGATCCAATACCTGACGCACCTTTCGCAGCAGCACCATGGGAGTGTACGGTTTTTGCAAAAAGGCGACCTCCGCTTGAAGGATACCATGGCGAACGATGGCATCGTCGGTGTATCCGCTCAGATAGAGAACCTTCAGCTGGGAAATCCGAGAGAGGAGAGCCTCCGCAACTTGGCGGCCGCTTATTTCCGGCATCACCACGTCGGTCACGAGGATGTCGATGGTGCCACCATATCGGTTCGCGATTTGCATCGCTTCCTTGCCGTTCGCTGCCGATAGAACGTGGTAGCCATGGGTTTGCAAAGCGAGAATGGCAATCTCGCGCACACCGTCTTCGTCTTCCACGAGCAACACGGTTTCTGTGCCGCTTGGCGCGCTGGCCGGATCGAAAGCGGTAGTCGGAGCGGAGAATTTTGCCTCCACTGCGGGAAGATAGATCTTGAACGTAGTTCCGACACCGACTTCCGAATAGACGCCAATGCTGCCATTGCTCTGCTTGATAATGCCATGGACGACAGAGAGGCCCAGCCCTGTTCCTTTGCCGACCCCTTTCGTGGTGAAGAACGGTTCAAAAATGCGAACCCGCACCTCGGGCGGCATGCCGGACCCGGTGTCGGACACGGTTAGTAATACATACTTGCCGGCCTGGATTTCGACGTGCGTGTTGACATAAGCTTCATCCAGCTCAATATTCCTGGTTTCGATGGTGAGCTTGCCCCCCTGTGGCATGGCATCGCGGGCGTTGACGGCCAAGTTCATGAGGACCTGACCGATCTGACCCGGATCAACTTTCACGGGACGAATATTAGGATCGAGCACCGTGGTCAACAAGACATCTTCGCCGATCATGCGACGCAACAGCTTTTCGGCATCCGTCACGATGCCGTTGAGGTCCAGGACCATCGTTTCCAGAACCGATCGCCGACTGAAGGCGAGCAGTTGACGGGTCAGACCTGCGGCGCGCTCCCCTGCTTCACGGATCGCTTTGAGGGATTTTCGTTTTGGATCATTCGACGGCAGCATCGTCAGCAGGATTTCGCTATAGCCAGAGATGATCGTCAGCAGATTATTGAAATCATGCGCGACGCCTCCCGCCAGTTGGCCGACGGCCTCCATTTTCTGCGCCTGCCGAACTTGCTCCTCCAGCTTTTTCACTTCCGTGTGATCACGCATTATCGTGGAAAAAAACTTGACTTCGCCCGCCGCATCTTTGTGTGCGAGAGCAACCATCGAAACCGGGACTTCCTTGCGGCCCACCGTCAAGAGGGAAGTCTCCCCAATCCACGCGCCCGCGTCGATGGCGCCCGGCAGGACATCGTTCAGAATAAACTCAGTGACCTCTTTCGAGAAGAAATCTCTTACGTGCTTGTCGAAAAGATCCTCCCTTTCCCCGAACCCCATCATTTTGCGTCCGGCTCGATTCACAAAGAGCGGATGCAAGTCGGCGTCTGCGATCCCCACAAAGTCAGGAGTGGCCTCGAGGACGGCGATCAACCGCGCCTGATGTTCTTCGGCTTGCTGCTGGGCCGTGAGATCGCGCACGACGCCGGTGAAATGACGTTGCCCCTCCAAAAAGAATTCGCTCACGGCCAGGTCGATCGGGAAGACCGATCCGTCCTTGCGTCGTGCTGTCACTTTCCTGCCGATGCCAATGATCTTTGCCGTTCCGGTGCGAAGATAATTGTAGATGTAACTGTCATGCTCGCTGCGGTATGGTTCCGGCATCAGTATTTTGACGTTTTGGCCGAGGACTTCATTTTCGGCATAACCGAAATCCCGTTCGGCGGCGGCATTGAAGGACTCTATCGTTCCTCGTGCGTCTATACCGATGATCCCATCCAACACGTTGTCCACCACTGCGGCCAGGAGCGTCTCCGACCTTTTCCGGTCCGTAATATCCACCAAGACGTTGATCGCTCCGGTCAACTCGCCTCGCTCGTCCGTGATCATCTCGGTGAAGGCGAGCACGGGTAGCCTGCTGCCATCCCGCCTTTCGACCACGACTTCCTTTCCTCGAAATTCCCTCTTTTCCTGGAGAGTGCGGGCCATCCAGCATTCTTCGCGGCGCACCGGAGTACCGTCCGGCATGAAAAGTTTGTACGAACCACAGTAACGATCGGCGGCGTCATTCAGTTTTGGTCGCCGCCCCCAAATTCGACTTGCACTAAGATTGAAATAAGTGATGTGGCCGTCGGCATCGCAGGTATATGCGCCAGTCGGCAGTGTCTCGAGCAGCCGACGAAACTCGCCCAGTCGGCGTACTTCTTCGAGTTGTTTTCGTTCGGAGAGGTCACGGGTTATCTTGGCAAAGCCCGTCAGGTTCCCTGCCTCATCGCGCAGTGCGGTGATGACTACATTTGCCCACAGTCGCGATCCGTCCTTGCGCACTCGCCACCCCTCGTCTTCGCAACGCCCCGTTGCTGCTGCAATCTCAAGCGACTTCCCCGGCTTGTTCTGCCGTTGATCTTCGGCGGTGTAGAAAATCGAGAAATGCTGACCGATAATCTCGTCGGCACTGTAGCACTTGATCCTTTCAGCGCCGGGATTCCACGTCTTGATGGTGCCACTGGCATCGAGCAAGAAAATCGCGTAGTCTTTTACGGATTCGATTAAAAGACGTAACTGATCCTCGTTCGTCGGTCGATTGAATGATTGAGATTGCATGGGAATGCTCCACGAAAGAATGCTCCAAGCACGCACTCTGAATTTCATCTCAAGAGCTACGTCTTGAGCAGTAGACAATAAAACCCTGGACTTTTGATGGTGCTGGCTGCAGCAATAATAATAAGGCAAAAAGTAGTATTTCTAAACTTGAAATTGCAAAAAGCGCTTGCCCTGCAGAGAACCTCAAACCGGCTAATCATCTCAGCAATCAAAAAAAAGATTGCGATGCGTCGCCGTAGTCTTTACACTACTCACCAACTCAACGAAATTCTCGAACTTGCAGGGAAAGCCTTAATAAGTTTGCGCTTCGCCACTTCACAAGGAGCCTCTCATGAGTAGCAAACTGACACGCCGGCGCCTCCTCAAGGCCGGCAGCGTGTCCGCCGCCGCGGCGGGTTTCTGGTTGACCGGCGGCGTCACCGAATCCTTCGCCGCCCAGCCCGGCGCCAACGAACGCCTCAATATCGCCGTCATCGGTTGCGGCGGCCAGGGGGGCGGCAACGCCAGTCAGGCCGTCGTCCGCGCCGAAAACATCGTCGCCCTCTGCGACGTCGACTCCAACCGCGCTCGCGATGTCTTCAACCGCTATCCGAACGTACCCAAGTACACCGACTTTCGTGTCATGTACGAAAAACAAAAAGACATCCAGGCCGTCATCGTCAGCACGCCCGACCATCAACACTTCCACGCCACCGCCATGGCCCTGCAGCGCGACAAGCATTGCTATACCGAAAAACCATTAACCCATGATGTGTGGGAAGCACGCCAGCTGAAGATCCTGGCGGCCAAACACAAGGTCGCCACCAGTATGGGCAATCATGGCACCGCCCACAACGGCATCCGCGAGGCCGCCGAGATCATCCGTTCGGGCGCCATCGGCGAAGTCCGCGAGGTGCACGTCTGGACCAATCGCCCCATCTGGCCGCAGGGCGTCGATCGGCCCAAGGAACGCCAGGATCCGCCCAAAACGCTGCAATGGGACCTTTGGCTCGGCTCGGCCCCGGCACGACCCTATTACGGGCCTCGCGCCGGCACAGGCCGCGATGGGACCTATTGCCCGTTCACCTGGCGCGGCTGGTGGGATTTCGGCACCGGCGCCCTCGGCGACATGGCGTGCCACACCATGAACCTCGCGTTCATGGCGCTGCGCCTTGGCGCGCCGTCCTCGGTGTCCGCGGAGGTCGTTGGCGGCGTGCATGCGGAGTCAGCTCCGGCGCGTGGCGTTACCGTCACCTATCAGTTCCCCGCCCGTGGCAACGGCATGCCCGCTTGCACCCTCTACTGGTACGAGAGCCCGTATCAACCCAACGTGCCACGCGAAAAACGCGTCTATCGCCGTCCGCCCGCCGCCGTGCTGCAGGGCGTCGACAACGTTTCTGACAGCGGCTGCATGCTTGTCGGCAACAAGGGCAAGCTCTACTCCGGTTCCGACTACGGCGCGACCTACGTCCTGCTGCCGCGCGCCGACTTCGCCGCGTATCGTCCGCCGCAACCAACGATCCCGCGCAGCCCCGGTCATCACGCCGAGTGGATCCGCGCCTGCAAGGGCGGCGCCGCGCCGATGGCGAACTTCGCCGACTATGCCTGCCCGCTGACCGAATTGGTCCTGCTCGGAAACGTGGCGATGCGCACGGGCCAGCGCATCAACTGGGACGCGGAGAAGCTACAGGCCATCAACCTGCCCGCCGCGAACCAGTACATTCGCCGCACGTATCGCAAGGGTTGGGAGTGGAACGGGTGAGAACTCGAAATCACAAATAGCAAAGATCAAAACCCAAACAAACTTCAATACACACGCCCAAACGCAACGCAAGTTTGGGAGTTGTGTATTGAAGTTTGTTTGGGTTTTGATCTTTGCTATTTGTGATTTACCCTAGCAATTCCCGAATCGGCGTCCCACCCGCATCGATGACGTTTCGCGGCCGCCCGCTTGGCTCCAGATACTGCGTATCGAGTGGCACGCCCATGTGCTGATAAATCGTCGCTGCCAGGTCACCGGGCGTCACGCGCCGCTCTTTGATCGAGCCGCCATCGGCTTCCGTTGCGCCGATCACCTGCCCGTGCCTCATGCCGCCGCCGGCCAGGCACAGCGACATCACCACTGGCCAGTGATTACGGCCATCGGTGCTGTCTTGCGTTCCCATCTGCGGCGTACGCCCGAATTCGCCCATCGCGATGACGAGCACATCATCGAGCATGCCGCGTTGATCGAGGTCGCTGACCAGCGTCGTGACGAGATGATCGAACAACGGCAACAGCGGCCGCAAGCCGTTCCAGATACCGCCGTAGGGCGGGATGTTGTCGCCGTGCGTGTCCCAGGTACCGGACGCGGTGTGATAGCTGAGATCGAGCGTGACAAACGCGACGCCAGCCTCGACAAGTCGCCGCGCGAGCAGCGTCTGCTGGCACCACAGATGCTTGCCATAGCGATCACGCACCGCGGCGGGTTCACGCGTGATGTCGAACGCCGACTGGGCCCGGCGACCCGCAATCATCTCGACAGCCTGCTGGCCATAGCGGTCCATCGCCACCATCGAGCCGGTCGTGTCGAGGTCGCGCCGGATGCCATCGAACGATTGCTGCAGCGCACGCCGCTCTTCGATGCGATTGATGTCGATCCCCTCTGCCATGCGAAAGAGCGTCGGCGAACTGACGGTCCCCGTGTCATTGCCAACGAGATCGTAGACCGGCAGCGTTGCCGCCTGCTGGGCCATGAACGGATCGTACTGCCTGCCGAGATAGCCCGCAAAAGCAAGGTGGCTGCGCGAACGCATGAATGCGGCATACGCCGGCATCGACGGATGATTCGGCCCATGGTGCTTGGCAACGATCGAACCAATCGCGGGATACAGATGGCCGACCCGGCTGACGCGCGGCGCCGCATCGAGATTCGCGGTCTGCATCACCATGTTTGGCTCATGGTTCGAATGCGTCGCGTCCATCGAGCGGATGATCGTGAACTTATCGAGCATCGCCGCCTGCTTCGGCAGATACTCGCAGATGCGCACCCCAGGCAGGCGCGTTGCGACCGGCGCGAACGGTCCGCGATTCTCGAGCGGCCGATCGGGCTTCATGTCCCAGGTGTCGATATGGCTCGGACCGCCCGCCATCCACAGGAGGATCACGCTTTTGCCCGTGCGCGTCAGCTGTCCTTGATTGGCAGCACGCTCCTGCGATCGCAGCAATTGCGGCACGCTCAGGCCTGCGAGGCCGGCGAGGCTTGCCTTGAGGAAATTGCGCCGACTCGCCACGACGAGGCCTTCGCGCTGGCGAGCGTTGAACGAGGTGAATGCATGAGATTCGTGCGACACCGGATTCCCCCCCTTGCGTCAATCGTCGGAATCGGACATTCGCCTAGGTTGTTCTAGGTACAGCAGCAACACCGCCAAGTCCGCGGGATGGATGCCGCTGATGCGGCTCGCCTGGCCGAGGCTGGCGGGCCGAATCGAGTGCAGCTTCTCCTTCGCCTCGAAGCGTAACTGCGGCACCGCATGATAGTCGAATGTCGCCGGGATCGATTTGCCTTCGAGGCGCTGGAAACGCTCGACTTGCGCCGCCTGGCGATCGATGTAGCCGGCGTACTTTGCTTCGAGCACCACCTGCTCAATCACAGCGGGGGAGAACCACGCAGTTTCTTGTTTGAACTCGAGCGACCAGTCGAGAAGCTGCGCAAATTGCGTCTCGGTCCGCTTTAGCCACTTATCGAGCGTTTCGCCGTCGTGCTTGAACGAATTCAGCATCGCGCTCAATGTCTCGATTCCCTTTTCCTTGTGCTGATAACGTGCCCAGTCCGCATCATTGACGAGCCCCACACGCCGGCCCATCGGCGTCAGCCGGCGATCCGCGTTGTCGTGGCGAAGCAGCAGCCGATATTCGGCTCGCGACGTGAACATGCGATACGGCTCGTCGACGCCTTTCGTGACCAGATCGTCGATCAGGACGCCGATATACGCCTGGCTGCGATCGAGAATCAGCGGCGGCTCCCCCTTGATCTTGAGCGCCGCGTTGACGCCGGCCATCAAACCCTGCGCGGCCGCTTCCTCGTAGCCTGTGGTCCCATTGATCTGGCCAGCAAAGTAGAGGCCCGCGACCGATTTTGTTTCGAGCGTCGGATGCAACTGCGTCGGCGGCGCGTAATCGTATTCAACCGCGTAGCCCCAGCGCATCACCTCCGCGTTTTCGAGTCCTGGAATCTCGCGCAGCATCGCTGCCTGCACGTCGTTTGGCAAGCTCGTGCTGATACCGTTGCAATAATACTCCCAGGTGTTGCGGCCTTCGGGTTCGAGGAAGATTTGATGCCGATCCTTGTCCGCGAAGCGCACCACCTTGTCCTCGATGGACGGACAATAGCGAGGCCCGCGACTCTGGATCTGTCCCGAGTACATCGGCGAGCGCTGCAGATTGGCGCGAATCAGTTCATGCACTTTGTCATTGGTGTAGGTGATGTGGCAATCCATCTGCGGTTGCGTGATGCGCTCGGTCGCGAAGCTGAAGGGCCGCGGCTCCGGGTCGCCCGGCTGCGGTTCGCATTTCGCGAAGTCGATGGTGCGACCATTGAGCCGGCACGGCGTGCCGGTCTTGAAACGCGCCAGGTGAATGCCGCACGCATGCAGGCTATCGCTGAGCCCCTCCGCCGACTGGTCCCCTGCCCTGCCGCCGCGCGACTTCGCCTCGCCCATGTGCATGAGCGCTTTGAGGAAGGTGCCGGTCGTGAGAATGACGGCCGATGCGCGATAGAGCGTGTCGCCCGCGCTGTGAACGCCGACGATGCGGTGATCTTCGATCAGAATCGCTTCGACGGTTTCCTGCCGCAGCGTGAGGTTGCGTTGATCCTCGACGCGCTGTTTCATCGTGAACTGATAGAGTTTCTTGTCCGCCTGGGCCCGCGGCGAATGCATCGCGGGCCCCTTCGTGCGGTTGAGCATGCGAAACTGAATGCCGGCAACGTCGATGACCTTCCCCATCTCGCCGCCAAGCGCATCGATCTCGCGCACGATCTGTCCCTTGGCAACGCCGCCGATCGCCGGATTGCAGCTCATGGCGCCGATGGTGTCGGCATTCATCGTGAGGAGAATCGTGCGCAATCCCATCCGCGCCGGCGCGAGCGCGGCTTCGGTGCCCGCGTGCCCGGCGCCGACGACAATGACGTCGTAGTCGTAGATGAGGTTTGCCATGGGTCCCATACTTTCTCTGCCCGCATCGGGACGCCATCAATCCCCATCGCGCAGATGGCGGCCGGTCAGCGTCACGAACACATCTTCGAGGCTGGCATGGCGCGTCGTGAGCTGAGCAAGCGCCTGGTCACGCGTGTGTAGTAGCTCGAGCAGCGCCGGCACGGTGCGATGCGGAGCACTGACCGACAGCGAAATGGTTGCCTCTTCGCGGCGCACGCTGACGACCGCGGGAAGCCCGCGCAGCTCCTCATCGTTGAGCGTCGCGTCCCCTTCGAGGCGAAACTCGATAAAGTGTTCCCCGCCGATCCGGGCGATCAACTCCGCGGGCGTGCCTAGGGCGATGACCTTGCCGTGATCGACGATCGCGACCCGATCGCACAGACGCTCGGCTTCATCCATGTAGTGCGTGGTAATCAGGATTGTGCGGCCGTCGGCGCGCAGGGCGCGCAGGACGTCCCAAAGCTGCCGGCGCGATTGCGGATCGAGACCCGTCGTCGGTTCATCGAGGAACAGGAGTTCGGGATCGCCGACGAGCGCTGTCGCTATGGCGAGTCGCTGCTTCTGGCCGCCCGACAATTTGCCGACCCAGGCGGCGCGTTTCTCCTCGAGCCCGACCATCGCGAGGACTTTTTCCGGATCGATGCCCTTGTCGTAGAAGGAGCGGAACAGCCGCAGCGTCTCCGCGACGCTCAGCTTCTCGCTGAGGCGAGTCTCTTGCAGTGAGACGCCGATGCGCTGCCGCAGGGCACGATCGTCGCCGGTCCCCCAGCGTTGGCCGAGCACTTCGACGTCGCCGCCGCTGGCATCGAGCAGGCCTTCAAGGATCTCGATGGTCGTGGTCTTGCCCGCGCCATTGGGGCCGAGCATGCCGAAGCATTCACCGCGTTCGATTTCGAGATCGAGCCCACGCACTGCCTCGACCGGCGCCGGCCGGGCAGGATATGTCTTGACGAGCTTTCGGCAAACAATCGCGGCAGGCATATCGATCTCAACTATTTCGCCATTTGCGGCTTCGCGCTCGCAATATGGTTTCAACGAGCGCGACTCCGCCAGCGGCGGTCAAATACTCAACAGCGTGACCGAAATGTTTCCGGCAAAACAGACATCGACATCGCTGCCGACGCCGCGGGCGCGGCCATGATAGTCGCCATCGTAGTGTAGATGATCCTCCCCGACGCTAAAGCTCAACGGCAACGGCGCTGTCTCCAGCGGACAGAACACGACGCGCGGCTCCGGTTCGTGCGGCGCAAGCGACGGCAAGTTCACGTTCCAGAACTGGCCTGGCTTGAGCGGCTCCGCGAGCAGCTGCGTCAGCACCGCTCGCATCCAGCCGCGGGCCCGTTCCCAGTCGATCTCGGCCCCGCGCTTGCGATATTGCGAAAGCGCGATGGCAGGCCGGCCATGGAGCGCCGCCTCGCGCACCGCCGCCACGGTGCCCGAGTGATAGACATCCGCGCCGAGGTTGCCCCCGTGGTTCATGCCGGACAGCACCCACGCGACATCGGGCGTCAAGCGCGCCAGGCCGACGCGCACACAGTCCGCCGGCGTGCCTTCGATGGCCCAGCGGCCGGTGTCCTTGGGCACGATGCGTATGGGGCCATCGGTGGTGACCCGGTGGCCGCAGCCGGACAGATGCGTGTGCGGAGCGATCCAGGAGAGCTTGCCAAACGGGGCGGCCGCTTCCGCGAGGGCCGCCAATCCAAGGGCATCGATACCGTCATCGTTCGTGAGCAAAAACTTCATTCGTTCCGACCTCCTACACTATCATCATAGCAAGCCCCGGCATGAGCGCAGCAATTCCGGGGGATAGAGGAGGAATGATGGCAAGCCCCTGGGTTCTCGCAGAGCAGACGCACGCGTTCGTTCGCAGTCAGAAATGGGAAGTCGCCGTGCTGCCGTTCGGCGCGACGGAGCCGCACAACCTGCACATGCCGTATGCCACCGATAACTACCAGGTGGAAGAGATCGGCAAACGCGCGTGCCAGAAGGCGTACGAGGCGGGAGCAAAAGTGTTGCTGTTGCCGACCATGCCCTTCGGCGTCAACACGAATCACTTAAAAGTACCGGGCGGTCTCGCGCTCAGCGTCCGGCCGACGACCCTATTGGCTCTCATCAGCGACATCGTCGATTCGCTGGAACGCCAGGGCGTCAAGAAACTGGTGCTGCTGAACGGGCACGGGGGCAATGAACTGAAGCCGCTGTCGCGCGAGCTGTTTCACCGCACCGGCGTTTTCCTGTGCGTGTGCGACTGGTTCCGCATGGCGACCGATCAATATCCGCAAATCTTCGCCAAGCCCGGGGAGCACGCCGACGAGGTCGAGACGAGCCTGGGCCTGGCGTTTTTCCCGCAACTGTTGACGCCGGAGCTCGCCGACAAGGGCGCCGCCCGGCCGACGCGCTTCGACGCGATCAATCGCGGCTGGGTCTCGATCACGCGTCCCTGGCATCTGGTAACGACGAACACCGGCCTTGGCGATCCCGGAGCGGCGACTGCGGAGAAGGGACAGCGCCTGATGACTCTCCTCGTCGAGCGGCTGTCAGCGTTCCTGGTGGAGTTGAGCGCGGCGAAGATGGACGAGGCATTTCCGTACTAACCTACTGCGTGTCAAATCTGTGCCTTGAAGGAACACTGCTACTGTTTGGGCGTCATTTTGATGTCGTGTATCGCCGGTTTGCCTTTGAGGGTGGCTGTCAGGCCAGAAGTGCCGGGGTCATTGTACGAGGGGTGGATTGCAAACCAGTTTTGAACATCCACCGGGTCAACCGACGCGGGTTTGTCGCGCTCCTTGGGCGCAGCTTGGGCCGGGTTAGGGCTTTGGACCGCGATCTTTACGTTTCCGAATGCCACATCCTTGATGGAGTAGGTTCCATCGCGCTGGATATCGGCGGTTTTGGGTACGCCGTCACTGCCAAATATAATTACCTTGCCCGTTTTCACGGTCTGGTCACCGTAGGTAACCGTGCCCTTGACTTCGCCGATGGAGGGACCGCAACCCACGAGCAAACCGCAAACGAACAAGGCGAATCCGACGACCGACCACTTCATGTCAATCCCTCTATCTGAATCTGGATACCCCGTTTTGGAGGTGTCAAATACACACACCAAGGGGAACGGTGCCCCTTGGTGTGGAAGATCAAGCCGGCTGAATGGTCACGGAATTTGGGTGAAGTCAATGGTTTCGTTGCCACTGCGGCTTGAGAGAGGAACCGTGATCGCGGAAGCGGAATAGGGGATCATGCGAACCGTGCCGTCGCCGAAGGCCCAGTTGCCCCCCTGCTTGAATGGTGACCAGAGGCAGGTGTAGTTTGAGGTGCTAAAGAGCTGCGGAGCATACATGCCAGCCGCGCAGTACATGGAGGAATCGCCTGCATAGGAAGACATGGCCCAGCCCCAGCCGCCGCCGCTGATCGGAGGCCGCGGTGCAATT
>DASRSQ010000780.1:0-8064 GCA_035656475.1 Gemmataceae bacterium
CGCCTGACATGGTGTGGATTCAGTATTCGCTCACAGACGGTTCTCAAACCGGCACTAATAGCGTCAAGGTCGATGACGATGAACTCGCCGCGCTCGGAAAGGCGCAAATCGAATATGATGAGAATGCAAGTGGCATGATGGTCGACATATCCCTGGATCCCCATGTGGTCATCCCCGCGCCTGCGGGCTAATGCGTGACGAACTACATCAAATCCATCCAGACCTTCAGCGTCACTATCGCTTCCGCTACTACCACTGGCACTACAACCATCAGCTCTGTCACCACATCGAATGCGGTGATATTTTTAGGCGGCTATTTAGACGCGGTTTCTTCCACCAATTACGCCAATTTCTCTCCGCGCGTAGAGCTTACCAACGCCACCACCATTACTGCATTCCGCAACAATGGCGGTTCAGGCGCGGTAACGGTAATAGGCACGGTGGTGGAATTCGTCTCCGGTGCGCTGGAAGGCTCCGGCGTGCAGACGGGCACCATTACCGTTCCCATCAGCACGTCTACTTCCGCCACTGCCACCATCAGCAGCGTTACCACGGCAAATTCCGTGGTGTTTTATTACGGAACGCTGGTAGCCGCCACCAGCTCCAATGCGCCGAACATTGTGCCTAAGCTCACGCTTACCAATTCCACCACGGTAACGGCATCGGTAAATTCCACCGGCCCGTCCGGCTCCATCGTGGTGGGATACGCGGTGGTGGATTTCAACAGCGCGGTGCTGCAATCCATCCAGCAGCGCTCGGTAACGCTTACCTCCGCCAATACCAGCGACACCGACACCATCAGCAGTGTAACCACCGGCAATGCGCTGATTATTTATAACGGGCTCACTACGGCCAACACCACGCTGGCCAATTTCTATTATAACCTGCAGCTTACCAACGGCACCACGGTCACGCTTACGCGCACCGGTACCGGCACCAGCAGCCGCACTATCAATTACACGGTGCTGGAATTTGCCAGCGGCGTGCTCAATAGCAACGTGCAGCGCGGAACGATTGCGCTCAGCGCCGTCACCAGCAACACCGCCACCATCAGCTCTGTCACCACGGCGCACTCGGTGTGCAATTGGGTGGGCTTCAGCACTACCGCCACGCTCTACAGCGAAGGAAATGCCGATGTATCGCTGACCAATTCCACCACGGTCACCGCGGCGAAAAACACGGCCGGCAGCAGCACTTCGACTGCAAGCTACGAAGTATGCGAATTCCTCTTCGCCCCAATCACTGCCGCTGCAACATGGACATCCTCTACTTCACTTTCGCCTCACGGCACCGCTATGCGCAAAGCAGGCGCGTCCTGGAGCGCCACCAACGCACTTACCGCAACGGGTGCCGCCCGCACGAAAGCGCCATTCACTCTTGTTTCAACTGCATCGTGGGGCACTCGCGGCGCAGCATTGGCGAAGTCTCATGCCACATCAAATTCCGCCATGGCATTCGCGCCACACGGAGCCTCTCGCAATGCCAGTTCGCTCAGCATAGGCTGCACTGGATCGCTTTCTGCCGCTGGAACGGGGATTCTTAAATCCACACTCTCAATATCTACCGCCATATCATTTTCAGCCGTCGGCTCTCGCACGATATCTGGCTCCGTTGCCACGTGGGCTGGAAATGCGCAATTGGCTTCCCAAGGTCAAGCCATCCTCCCCACGACCGCTACCTGGCATGGCGCGATATCTTTCTCTCCTGCCGGCACCGCCGCAGCGGCGAGTCACCTTACCGTCCATTCAACCGCGAACCTATCTTGCATCGGCACGTCAGTTTCTCGACAGGCCGCAACTATCAATGCAACGGCTTCAGTGCATCTCGCGGGCAACAGTCTCAATGCTCAAAGTGCTGCTTGGCATGCCTCATCATTTCTTCTTGCTATCGGACAGGCATTCACTTCTTCACGCTTCTCTATATCTCCTGCAGGAGCGCTAACTCCACGCGGCGCAGCCATCGTTACCTCAAGGATAACTGTAAACGCCGATACAATTCTCTCTTGGACGGGCACCGGCATTATCACAAGCGACCTCAATATCCAGTCCTCCGCATCAGTACTTGCCCGAGGACACGCCGACGCCGCAAGCCGCCTGCTGATTCTCGCAGAAACATCCTTCTCAGCGGTTGGCCACCGCGCCACCGTCACGCCGCCCGGCCGAATCCTCGACCCACGCCTAGCTCTGCGCGTCGTCAGCGCTCAGGGTAACAGTCGCATCCTCGTTGCTCCAACTCAGAACAGAATCCTATGACATTCCCATGCTCTTCTCAGGAACCGATCCAACAGACGCCTACCGAGCTACTTGATTACGAGATCAATTGGGCCACGCGCGGTCTCGGCATTGACATAATAGCCACCAGTGCCTGGATAGCCTCATCTTCAGATATTACGCTCACTAACGAAACTTTCACCAACACCACGACCACCTTCTGGCTCACGGGCGGAATTCCCGGAGCGTACTACACGATCACCAACACGATCACCACCGAAGGTGGCCGCACCATGCAGGAAACCATCGTCTATCAGTGCATTGCGCAACGAATCATCTAGCGGAGAACACATGCCTCAAAAACCTCGGCAGGAAACGACAAATGACATGCGCACTCTCAATGCTCTGATCGCAGGCATGGGGGCGCTTCTGCTCCTCGTTGCCGGATGGATCGGCAATAGCGCCTCGCACATTCCCACCATCGAGCAAAAGCTTGAAGACTTCATGACCCAAGCAAACGGCATCTTCTCCGACCACGAAGCCCGCATTCGCATTCTGGAAGGTCGTCGCAACCATTAGCTTCACTTCAAGGAGGTTATCATGCCCCTCGCACCCACCTTTGACATAGAAATGGCTGCGCGCACCTGCTGGATGGAATCCCGCGGCGAAGGCCAAGCCGGCATGCAGGCAGTTGCCTGGGCCATCGTGAACCGGCATGACAAGGGCAAATGGTATTCGGGTCACACGATCGCCGAATGTTGCCTCATGCCATTCCAGTTTTCCTGCTGGAATACAAATGACGTCAATCGAGTCGAAGTTGCCCGCCTTCCCGACAACGACACTGTTCTCGATATGTGCCGGCACTACGTTCAGGCTGCCATGCTGTATGCCGGACCGGATCCGACCGACGGCGCCACCCACTACGTCGCTGACACTATCCCACTTCCCGACTGGGCCGCAAAAGCCACACAGACTGCCCACATTGGAAATCATCTGTTCTTCAAAGACGTCAAGTAACCCGTTCTCTACTCACATCTAACAAGGAGTCCAACTATGAGTTTCATTTCCGACATCTGGCACCGCCTCACCTCTGCTATCGAAGGCGAAGCCACCACCGTTGCCAATACGCTCACCGATCTCGAACAGAAACTGCTCCCCGGCTTCGGCGCACTGGTCAAGCAGATCGAGGCCACTATCGGTCAGCAGGGACTCACCATCCTGGAACAGGCCCTGACCGACATCGCAACTGTGATCGCTACCGGTGGCAATCCCGGCGCCACCATTGCCGCACTCGTGCCGCAGGTGACTGCACAGGTCAAAGCGGACCTCAAACAGGATGCCACCAACGCAGCTCATGGCGCAATATCGCTCCTGATTGCAACGTTACCCGCACCGAACGCCACCGCTCCGGCTTCGACTCCACCGGTCGCGTAGTGCTGCTGACCGTTCTCGGCATCATCTTCCGGCTGATCGGCATGGCCGAATGCTTTGAACGCTGGCGCTCCGCCCGCCAAAATCGCCAGCAGGCCCAGCGTGAAGCCGATACCCCACTCAACGTGAAAGAGCTTCAAGATGCTCAGCGTCGCGGAGATTTCTGATGCCATCGACTTGCCGGTTCTGGCTTTTGCCTTTGTCAGCCTTGCTATTCTCTGCGTCCTGTTCCCCGCCGGATTCTATCGTGTGTCCGAAACAATGGACTCAGGCCGAACTGAACCAGATGGCCCGCGAAGAAGAGAGCGTTCGCGACGGCTCAATGATCGCAGCCCAACTCCTCGACTACTCCCGGCTGCGTCGCGAACTGCACAGATCCTGCCCATGAGGAAACCCTAAACCACGGAGGCACCATGGCCGTCGAGCGTTTCCCATTCCGCAAGGTGTATGCGAACGACCGGCGCTTCCGTGAATACCTCAGCTTCTGGAAGCGATGTGCGCCCGAGCCGTACGCTCGTGGCTTCGCCATCCTTTCCATGCGACTTGACGAACTGGAGCAGAAAATCAGACGCGCCGAACGCAAACGACGCAAGGGGAGGTCGCATGCACGAGCCAAGAGGTGACAGACAGGAGGCATGGCGCCTGTTTCAAGCAGGCGAAACTCCGTCCGACATCTCCCGAAGGACAGGCGTTCCTGAACGAACCATACGCGACTGGGCTAAGGGTACTCTCCCGAAGATCTCACAGCCAAGAAATCAACCGCCCACTCCGGCCGAACAGCATCGCGCTGCGCCGCATTCAGGTTCCACCGTCCTCGCCATACCGGACATGCATCATCCATTCGCACATCCCGATGCGCTCTCGTTCCTCAAGGCAGTTAAGGCAAGATTCAAGCCCACGCAGATCGTAATTCTCGGCGATGAGGTAGATTTCCATTCCTTCTCACGCTACGTTCCCGATCCGGACGGGATGTCACCCGGCCACGAGTTGTCCCGCGCCATCGATGCCTTGATGCCTTTTTACCTCGAATTCCCCGAAGCCCTGGTCTGCGAGAGCAACCACACTGTAAGACCGCTGAAGAAAATGTGGGAAGCGGGATTGCCAGCAGCGTTCCTCCCCACCTATGCAAAAATGCTTAACGCGCCGGACGGCTGGAAATGGAGCCAGACATGGCAGATTGACGGAGTGCGATACCATCACGGCGATGCAGGCAGAAGCGGACAGTTCGCCTCGGCTCAGTACATCAAGCTCTTCAAGCAGTCACACGTCCACGGACATTTGCACGGACATGCCTGCTGCGTCTACGAAGGCCCCTTCTTTGGGATCAACGCAGGCTGCCTAATCGATCCAGCGGCCTACGCCTTCAAATACGCCCGGAATAATCCCGTACCAGTAAGCCTGGGATGCGCAGTCATCATGGACGGTAAGCAAGGCCATTTCATTCCAATGCTAACGGATTCCGATGGCCGGTGGATTGGTTCTCTTCGTTGACCCATGAACCCTCCGATCCCGAGCCAAAACCCTTGCCAATCGCCCCTCTTTCATTCATACAGGATCCATGACAACTCTCGATCCAGCTAAAATCGCAGCCGAAACGGTCAACCAAGTAATCGCCGAAGGCCTCGCCACCCATCCCTTCGGACGCTGGCGCAACGAAGACATTCGAATGCACGTCCTCAAGGCCCAGCGCCACCTTGCCACATTTCTTCTCATCCTCGACGGCCATTCACCTCCTGATGGCGAACTCCACCTCCGCAACGCCCTAACACGCACGACGATGGCTCTGACCAACTATCTCCATGGCCCCCGCGCATAGCCTCACCGCACCCGCCCTCGCGCCCTGATCTTCTCCCCCAGCACATCCTCAAGCACCTGCAGCCCCGCCGGATACTCTCCCCGGTTTTCCGCTTTCACCCAGCGGTCTTTTGCTATTTGCAGCTGCACGTATGCCGCGCGCTCATAGGCCGGCTTCCCCTCCACCAGCGCTCTCCGCACATCTCCCAGGAAATCCCTTCCAGAGTCTTTTTGCGTCTTGAGCCACCCCGTAAGCTCTTGAATTGCCGTCATCACCCCCGGCACCGGTGCATATTGCGCTGGCGCTCGTGACCGAGCCGTGATACCGTGGCGGTACATCGCAACGGACCATAGACCAGAAGCTCATCGGTTGCAAACGGAGATTCGAATGCCGTCACGCCGGGAATTCGCGCCGCATGAACGCGTTTATTTTCGCGATAGGGTGCGCCGACTCACTGGCCCGCAGAGACGGGAAGAGGAATTGTGTTTCGCTACCGTCAGTAGTGTCATGGTCGGCGCCGTCATCGCCACAGCCCTGGTAGCGGTCGGCACTGCACTCACTCCATAAGCGGGCCTACCCTCTTACTCAACGTGTCCCCATTCTTCCCGACGCACGATCCTGCGAATCGTTTGGTGGCACACCCCGAACTGTTTCGCGAGTTTCTTGCACCCCATGAACTCGGTCAGCATCCGAATTTCCCGCACCATTTCTTCATTCAGTTTTACACCGCCTCTTCTCGGTTTACGCAAGCCAGTTGCCAACGCATGACGGTTATTCTCTGCGATCGTCACATACTCGAGATTCCCAACCCAATTATTTAACTTGTTTCCATCGATATGGTTCACTACAAGACCGCTCGGCTTTGGTCCTAAGAACGCTTCCGCGACCATCCCATGAATAAACCCCTTCCGACCCCATCCGTCCTTTTGCAAACCCACCATCGCGTAACCTTTCCAATTCACATGCCCCTTCATCTGTCGGTGCCTGTACCTTGAATAAACACGACCTTTATTTGATACCTGATATGCGGATTCGAACCCAACAACTGGCTTCCATTCCTCTACGGAATCATCCATACTTCAACCTCCTATTGCAAGTAGGAGGAGCCTAGCAGCAAACGCCGAAATGCGCAAGCCGCTAGGCTTTATATCAGCAGGAACCTCCCTCCCCACCAGCTCCGCTCTGGCTCAAGCGTTGAGCGCGAAACAGCCTGCCCGTTCATCGCCTCTGCACCGCCTCCTGGGTTTGGGGCCGGGCGGCAATTATACGCGGAGTACCGCGTGCCGCCCTTGGACCCCCAAACCCATACGGCGATGCGACGGCGACGGCGGAAATGAAGCGGGGACCATGCCGGATGGGGCAGGCGGGAGCGGCTATGGTGGAGGAGCGGCTAGAAAGGAAGGCCAACTACCTGTCAGCCAGCCTGAATCAATGGCGAATCGGCTTCTGCGACGGCCATTCATAGGTGGGCTCAACCGACGCCGAACGGCGAGATGCTTCCGAAATGAATTCATCATTGTCCGAATCCGCGCCAACGCAGGGCGTGCCAGCCGCTGCCATCGCGCGCGCCACCTTCTGATCCTGGCACATCAGGGCAACGGCTGCTTTTTTCTGGCCGAGGTTGTGAAGCATGATCGCATCGTGGCGACGTTCGCAGTTCTCATCGTGCCAGGTCGTGCCGAACGACAGACCGAGGCCAACGCCCTGACCGCCCGCCGAGGAGCTACCCATGCAGGTCTCGGCGCCCGCCGCGAGCGGAGCCGCCCAGGCCGTCGACACCGGATTTCGCTTCTGAGCTTCCGAGGTGTAGGAATTGCTGCTGTTGCCGCCGGAGTTGTTCGAGCTGGACGCGTTACGGTTCGTGTTGCGGCTGTTCCCGCTGTTGGTGATCTGCGAATTGCCACTCCGAGTGACCGAGCCGCCGGCTGCGCTGCCACCAGCTCCACCAGCTCCGCCATTGGCTACCGGGTTGTCGTGAGAATTGTTCGTGTCCGTCGTGTCGAACAGGGCAAACGCCGAGTTCGAACTGAGCGCGGTGGCAAGCACCGCAATCGCTAGCAGTTTCTTCATACTTCTGTCCTCGTGTTATTCGTGACGGGATTGTCACGCCCAAGGGCATATATCAGTAATGGAGATTCTTCAACGAAATTCGCAGGCCACGGAATGACCACGCCGACCCCGCAACCTCTACGACGGCTCCGCAAATAGGGCAGGTTATGCAATGAGATTGCCGCCATACTTATCCAGCGGCCTGAACTGGCTCGAACGGAACAAATGGATGTTGCGCCTTGACCGCGAAAAATTTGTCGCGAACCTCCACCAGCCGCTCTTTACATCGTTCATGGCCGATGTTAATCATTTCCGACAACATTCCAACGCTATCAAGACTCCATTGACCGTCAGGAAGATCATAGTCAATCCGTGTTAGTCGATCTCCGAGGAAATACTGAGCCTGAAAATTGATTCCTTGCGCTTGCGATACCGAAGAAACATTATAAAGATTGGGGGCCCACCAAAGGGCACCAGCGCCTTCAGCAGGTGGACTTGCAAAGTAAGCAGCCTTCCCTGTCCCGATCGACAACAAGCTGATGTACTCAGGTTCAATGGCGAGATCAACATCCTTCCGAT
>DASRSQ010000781.1:0-3415 GCA_035656475.1 Gemmataceae bacterium
AGATCGTCCTCGGTGAACTTCTTGCTGCCGTCCTGCGTGTCGAGTTGGATGACGCCGAACGGCTCGCCCTCGGCGGGGCAGAGCGGGACGCACATGACCGAGCGAATGTTGAAAGTGACCACGCTATCGCCGCCGCTGGGAGGCAGATGCATGCCGCTGCCCCCCTCGCTCATCAGGAACGCCTGGCTTGTCTTGAGACACTGACGTACGATCGTCTGGCTGAAATTCGCAGTCATCTCCTCGTCGGGCCGGCGCGTTTGCACGAATTTCGGCCGGAGTGTGCTCGTGTCTTCATCGACGAGGATGATGAAGCAACGATCGGCCTGCGGGAAGAGCCGCAACAGGCCGGCGACCACTTCGGGAAGCTGATCGTCGAGTTGAAGCGTCTTGCTCAGCTTGGCCGTGATCTCCAGGAGCGCCGCCAGCTTGGCGGCCGGCTGCGTCTCCAGGCTGTGATCGCTCTTGGAACTGAGGACCGCCTCGACGGTGGAACTGCTTTCGATGTTTGGAGTGTCGGGCACCTGGTCGAAATAGATCGCCTGGAACTCGCAGATTCCGATAACGTCCTTCTCCTTCAGCAGCACCGGCGTGTACGGCGTCAGCTCCACCTCGTTCACGGTCGTCTTGTTTCGGCTCTTGAGATCCTCAATGAAAAACTGGTCGTTCACGCGAATGATCTGAGCGTGCTTGCGGCTCACCGCCTCGTTCTTGCTGATGATCTCGTCGCAGAATTCGGGATGTCGGCCGAAGACGGTTTTGTCGAGGGTGAGATGAATGACTTCCCCCTGCCGTTCTCCACGATCGATCAGGAGCACACCCATGTGATACCTCGATGAAAATGTGCCACCGGAGAGTATACCAGGGCCGGCAATGACTTGACGACAAAAATGTGCCGAACGACCGGATGCTTTCGGTTCCCCTCTCCCTTTGCTTTGGGAGAGGGGTTGGGGTGAGGGCCGAACCATCAGTTGTTGAAAGTTCAGCCCTCACCCCCGGCCCCTCTCCCAAAGGGAGGGGGGAGAAGATACCGTTCACTCCGCCGCAAAGGCCTTGCGGTCGAACGCCTCGGATCGCTTTTCGAGCGCCTGGCGAATCGTGTTCGCGATGCCGTTCGCGTCAAGGCCAAGGTCGGCGAGGAGCTCGCTGCGCTCGGCGTGTTCGATGAAACGATCGGGAATGCCAAGACGAATGACGTTGGTCGCATCCTGGCCGGCGGCGTTGGCCACTTCGAGAACCGCGCTGCCGAAACCGCCTTCCAGCGTGCCTTCCTCGACGGTGACGACCACCGTCGCTTCCTGGATCGCTCGCAAGACGGTGCCGCGATCGAGCGGCTTGCAAAAGCGGGCGTTGACGACGCCGACGTCGAGGCCCTCGGCACGCAGCTTTTCCATCGCCTTGACGCAGCCGGGCATCAAGGTGCCGAAGACGAGGATCATGGCGTCGGTGCCCCACTCGAGGATCTCGGCCTGGCCGAGCTCGATGGCGGTGGCGCCGCGTTCGACCTTTTCGAGGTTCGCCTTCGGGTAGCGAATCGACACCGGATGGGCGGTGTGGGCAACCGCGAAACGCAGCATCGGGGCAACGTCGAGCTCGTCGCCGGGGGCCATGACGACCATGTTTGGGAAAAGACGCATGTACGGGATGTCGAAGACGCCGTGATGCGTGGGACCGTCGGGGCCGGTCAGGCCGGAACGATCGAGCGTGAAGACGACGGGCAGGTTCTGCAGCGCGACTTCCTGGAAGATCTGATCGAAGCTGCGTTGCAGGAATGTCGAGTAGATGTCGCAGATGGGCCGCGTGCCGGTCTTGGCGAGGCCCGCAGCGAAAGCGACGGCGTGCGACTCGCAGATGCCGACGTCGAAGAAGCGATTCGGATAGTCGGCCCGCACCTTTTCGAGCTTGTTCCCCTGGCACATGGCAGCCGTGATGACGGAGACGCGCGGATCCTCATTCATGAGCTGATGGATCGTCGTGCTGATCGAATCGGTGTACGCCTTCGAGCCACCTTTTTTCAAAGACAGGATATTGCCATCGGCGGCAACCTGTTCGAACACCGGCGGCGTGTGATAGGTTACCGGGTCCTCGCACGCTTGCGGGACGCCTTTACCCTTGGTGGTTAATACGTGCAGTAGGACCGGGCCGGGGTACGATTTGACGTGGTTGAGCCAGTGACGCAACGTCGGCAAATCGTGGCCGTCGATCGGGCCGATGTAATGGAAGCCGAGCTCTTCGAAGAGCATGCCGCCCGTGAGGAGCGCCTTGGCCGCATCGCGCACGTGATCGAAGGCATGCGTCGCCATGCCGCCGAGAATCGGCAGCTGCGACAGCAGACTGCGAACCTGTTTCTTGGAGTCCTGGTAGAAATTCGTCAAGCGCGCCCGGTCGAGCATGGCGGCGAGAGCGCCGACGCGCGGGCAGATCGACATCTGATTGTCGTTCAGGATTACGAGCAGCTTGCGCTTCAGATGGCCGGCGTTGTTGAGCGCTTCGAAGACGATGCCGGAGGGCAGGGCACCGTCGCCGCAGACGGCGACGCTATGGCGATCCTGGCGTCCCATCATCTCATCGCCGACTTTCAGGCCGAGCGCGGTCGACAGCGAACAGCCGGCGTGGCCGGTCATGAAGAGATCGAAATCGCTTTCGTGCGGATTGGGGTAGCCCATCAGGCCCCCCTTCGTGCGGATCGTGCCGAAACGGTTGAAACGGCCCGTCACGAGCTTGTGCGGATAGATCTGATGCCCGGTATCCCAGATCAGGCGGTCCTTGGTGAAGTCGAAACACAGGTGCAACGCCATCGCCAGTTCGACGACGCCAAGGTTGCTGGCAAAGTGGGCGGGCCGAATGCTAAGGACGCGGACGAGTTCATCGCGGATTTCCTGGGCGAGCTGAGTCAGTTCGACCTCGGTCAGCTTGTGCAAGTCCGCGGGATGATTGATTTGTGGCAATAGTTTACTCATGTTTGCTTCCCTCTGAGGTTGCGTCCCCGTCCTTTGGATCCCATGCTCCGCACAGGCGTTTGCGCCGGATCGTCCTCAATCCGGTAATGATGTACCTATTATTGTATCCGGTCTTTTTTAGGGAAAATAACGCACGAATGCAGATCAAAAATGATGGGACGCTGCCACGCCTGGAACTCGCGTACATCACCTTGCGCGACGTGAAGGTTCTGGCGTTGAACTGCTTTCCGGCTTGCGATTGGTGTCGGGAGGGATCGACATCAACCACCAAATGCTAGTTGGAGCAGCGATCAGGAATAATATTCCAGTTCGCCCGTTATTGCGAATTTGACAAGTAGCCCGATGTAGAACACCAAGACGATGACAACCCATGCCGCATAGAGCCGCCATTCTCTGATCGTCATTTTGGCTCTCCTGTGGGAACACGGTGCGCTCCCTCACGGTCGCGGGGGGGGGGG
>DASRSQ010000782.1:0-3347 GCA_035656475.1 Gemmataceae bacterium
CGCAGCGCGCACTCCGGATCGTGGACGCGCAGCCCGAAAATCCAGCGTGCCACCCAGCGTCGGCCCCAGCCGTGCGATCCCAGCCAGCACACGCGTGGCTCGAGCGGCACGCCGAGAACCACGCGCGCGAATATCGCGAGAAACATGTCAAGCAGTACACGCCACGACGGCGGCTGGCCACCGGCACGATAGCCGACGACCAGGTCAGCCTCATTGATGATGGGCAACAACACGTCGAGGTCGGCCGGTTGATACTGTTTGTCGCATGGGCAGAAGACGAGCAGCGGATGCTGAGCCGCGCCGATGGCGGCATTGAAGGCGTCGCGAAAGCCGGCGAAGCGGTCGTAGGGGAAAACTCGGATCGATGAAGTTTCCTCTGAATTCGGCATCGCTTCGGGACGCGTTTCCTGAATCAGAAGAATCTCGTACGGTCGATTTTTGCCGTCGAGATAGCGCCGCCAGCCGTCGAGTGATTCGGCACTTTGCGTGGATAGCGCCTGCGCCGTCAGAATGACGCTGATGGGACTGGACGCAATCGGAGCACGCTGGGCTGGCTCGAGCATGGCGTCGTTTTATGGCTGCGTGCGCAACACGACCATCGCCCGATCGCGCCGGCCGTCCGCGAAATCGCGCGTCCGCAACACCTCGTGCAGCTTCGCCGACGGCAAGTGCTCCGCCAACTCCTCGACGCATGCCTCCGGCATCACGAAATAGATCACGCGCGGGCGGCGCGTCCACCAGTCGAGGTTTTCCCATTCGAGAATGGTGTCAACCGGCGGTCCAAGGTGATGCATCAGCAGATGCGATTCAGCGCGAAAGAAGATGACCGGCCCGTTGGTCTCGGCGCGAATCCGCTGCGCCATCGTCTGATACGGTTGCTCGTCCGCGTGGGCAAAGCCGACGAGGTAAACCTGCCAGCCAATGCCGCATGCCAGGAGCAGCGACGCCAGCGCAATGACAGGTCCGCGTCTTGACCCCGCCTCGCGCCACCAGTGTTCGAGCACGACTCCGAGGAAGATCGCCATGCCCGGATATGCCGGTAGCAAGTAGTCGGCTCGCTTGAAGCTCATGCACGACAAGAAAACCGCGATGCCGCCGAACCATAGCAGGCCGCTCGTCGCATCGTCATCGCGATGGCGCACGAATCGATACACCGCGAACGGAAACGCCAGGCTCCACGGCAGCAGATCAATGCCGATGCGCGGCACGTAGAACCACCAGGGATACGCCTTGAGCGCCTCGGCGCCGCCGAGGCCACGCTCGACGTTGTGATACCAGAAGAAGACTTCCCAGAGTTGGTTGTTGGTCTGGATGTTGGCCCAAACGTACCACGGCGCCGCAATCGCGAACAGCAGCGGAATGCCCCACCACAGCGTGCTGAATTTTCTCCCCTCTCCCCTCCGGGGGAGAAGGGCCGGGGGTGAGGGGGCCGCCCCATTTGCAGGAATCTCACGATTGCAACGTGCACGCAACCACATACATGCAACGACGACCGTCGGCAGCACGAGCGCGATCGGTCCCTTGAGCAGCAAGCCCAGCCCGAGCGCTGTGTAACCAAGGACGTGCCAGCGTCCGCGCAGCATCGGTTCGCGATTGCCGAGATGAAAGGCGCCCAGGGCAACCGTGATCGCAAACGTGAGCGGCATGTCGATACGGCCGACATGCGCCAGCCAGGTGAAATGCAGTGAGGTTGCGAGGATCAGCGCCGCCAGCAGACCCGCATTTGGCCGGCCGACGCGGATGCCGAGCAGATACAGGCACAGCGCGCAGCCGAGGGCCGACAATGCCGAGGGCAAACGGACGGCCCACGCATCGACGGCGCCGCCTTGCAGCCAGCCGATCAGGGCCACGAGCCAGTAGTAGAGCGGCGGTTTCTGCAGCTCGAGATGGCGATCGAACAATCGCGGCACCAGCCAGTGGCCCTCGTCGAGGATGGTCTGCGCATTCTGGGCGGCTCGCGCTTCGTGGCTGCTCGTGAGATCGCGCGCGCCAAGGCCGATGAAGAAAAGAATGGTGCAAAAGATAACCAGGCCAATTCCAGGCAACCAGGCGCGCCATGTGTCCCGCTTAGCCGCCACGCCGAAGGCTGACGCGGACGCGATCGTTGCCATGATGTGAATCCATGAAAGCGAAACCCGGCCGCTCACGCGGCACGGCTCGCCGGGTCAGGCGACCATGCGTTGTTGCTGCACCTCGTTCAGTCGCAGGTACAGCGGACACGTCTTCATCAGCTCGACGTGCGTGCCGATGGCGGCGACGCGCCCCTCGTTCAGCACTACGATGCGGTCAGCGATTTCCAGCGTGTGCAGGCGATGCGTGATGAAGAGAATCGTGCGGCCCATGCGCAGCTCGTTGATGCTGCGATGCAAGTCGATCTCGGCTTCCGGATCGTTCTGGTTCGTGAACTCGTCGAGAATCAGAATACTGGGATCGGCCAGGAAAGCGCGGGCCAGGCAGATGCGTTGGCGCTGGCCGCCGGAGAGTTTCTTGCCTTCGGGGCCAACGATCGTGTCGTAGCCGTGGGCGAGATCGCCGACGATGAAGTCGTGCGCCTGAGCCTTACGGGCCGCCGCTTCGACTTCCTCGCGTGTCGCCTTGGGATGAGCGTAAGCGATGTTGTTGAAGACGGTGTCATCGAAGAGGAACATGTCCTGCGTGACGACGGCGATCTGCTTTCGCAGCGAACGCAGGTTGACGGCACGGATATCGATGCCATCGACGAGGATGCTGCCATGATCGGGGTCGTAAAAGCGTGGCAGGAGATTGAGAAGCGTGCTTTTGCCGCAGCCATTCTTGCCGACGAAAGCGATGATCTCGCCCTTTTTGATGTTGAGGTCGATGCCTTCGAGTAACACCTGGCCGGGGCTGTACGAGAAGCAGACATTGCGGAACTCGATGTCCTTGTGATGCCGTTCGAGCGACGGGGCCAGGCTGTTGAGCTGAATCTTCGGCTCGCGATCCATGTAGCCGAAGATGCGGTCCGCGGAGGCGAAACCCGACTGGATTCGCGTGTAAACATTGGACAGCCGGCGAATCGGATCGGCCGCGGCGGCGAGCAGGGCGTAAAGCTGAATGAGCGTTTCCGATTCGAGCGGTTGATCGGAAATCTGGAAGATCCAGAACGATTGCGGCTTTTCGATCACCAGGTAGGCGCCGATCAGGAAGATGGCGGCGACGGCCACCACCGTCATCACCTCGATGATCGGACTGGTCAACGCGTCGAGCGTCACCACCCATTGCGCGCGATGATAGCAATCGCGCGTCGCCTTGTGAAACCGCCGGCGCTCCCGTGGCTCCCGGGCAAACGCCTTGATGATGCGGATCCCCTGAAAGGTTTCTTGCAAGAT
>DASRSQ010000783.1:0-7301 GCA_035656475.1 Gemmataceae bacterium
CAATTAGCAATTTACAATTGGAAATGCACTGAGGCGTTTTTGCTTGGTTGCACAGACAAGCGTCGTCATTGTCCGCTTGGCGGTTTATCGAGGATCCTCGCGATTTACGTTGCGCCATCGCACGGAGTGCGGTGCGCTAAACCACCGAGCGGACAATGACGACGCTTGTCTGTGCAACCAAGCAAAAACGCCTCAGTGCATTTCCAATTGTAAATTGCTAATTGCAAATTGCTAATTGTCTATTGCTAATTGTCAATTCCCCTTCTACACAACCGCGCCTTCCGGCGACACGGCAGGCGTCTTGGTCGGGGCGGCATCTTCGTGCTTGCCTTCGCCGAACATCAGGAGCAGCGGGGCGGCGATGTAGATCGAGCTGTAGGTGCCGACGATCACGCCGATGACCATGACGAACGCGAAGAGATGCACGCCCGGACCGCCAATGCAGTAGAGGACGAACACCACCAGCCACACCGTCAACGATGCCAGGATCGTACGGCTCAAAGTCTGGTTGACGCTGTCATTGAGCATCTTCGGCGTCAGGTCCGGGTTCTTGCCGCGGACCTCGCGGATACGGTCGAAGACCACGATGGTGTCGCTACAGGAGTAGCCGACCAGCGTGAGCAACGCCGCTATGGATGTTAAGTCGAGCTTGAAGTCTTCGACGAGCAGGAAGTTGCCCGGCCACCACGTGTGGATGTAGTACGCCGCGGCGATGGCGCCGAGCGTGAAGCAGAGGTCGTGGATCAGGCAGATGACCGCGGCGAGGCCGAAGGTCCAGTTGCCGAAGCGGAACCAGAGATACACGAGCATGGCGGCCCAGCTTGCGACGATGGCCCACATGGCGCGATAGCGCGTCTCGCTGGCGAGGGCGCTGTCGAAATTCTCGAGGCGGTCGGGCAAAGGCCGGGCGGCAAACGCGTTGGCCGCCTCGTTCATCGCGGCGTTGACCTTGGAAATCGAATCCTCATCTTCCTTCAGGTCCTGCGAGAAAGTGACTTTCATGGTGCCGTACTTGCCGTCGGAATCCCCCTTGCCCTCGGTGGTGACTTCAAAGACGAAGGGCAATGGCTTCTTGTCGTCGGTGACGCCGAAGACACGGCGCAGCTCGCGGTTCAAGAGGCTCTTGACGAAGCTCGGCGACGCAGTCGCGTTGGGCTTCTCCCCCTTCTTCGCGTCGGCTTCCGTGTCGTAGAATGTGAACTTCGCCTCGCGGTTGTCGAGGTTGGTATGATGAGCGTAGACCTTGCGGAGCAGCTCGCCCTTCTCATCACGCAGAAGCTGATCGAGGCACGCCTGCACCAACTCGGCTTCCTTCTCCGTGGTACGGACCACGAAGTTGCGACTCTCGCCCTTGGCGATCTCGTCCTTGATCTTTGGATCGTCCGTGCGGTTGTAGAGTAATTCGACCGAAGGTTCGGGCAACAGACTGGCACGGGCCGTCACGTTTTTGATGCGATCTTCGGGAGTATCTCCCTTGGGCACGTGGCTAAACACGACGGTGCGCGGCTTGCCATCCCCCTTGGGGAAGGTGATGTCATAGCGATGGCCATCGCTGCCAGGCACTTCCTTGACGATGGGATCCTTCAGGACATCGCGTTGCGTTTTCTCGCTAACGAGGTTACGCAGCTGGGTCACCGTGAGTCCCTTGGTCAACTTGGCGCCGTAAGCCGTGCCACCGACGAAGTCGATGTTGAGGTCGTTCGGAATGCGGCCGACGAACAAGGCCAAGCCGGCGATCGACACAGCGAGCGTGGCCGCGAACATGACGTGGCGGATGCTCATGAAATCCAGATCCGGCTTGGCGAACAAACGCATCATGCTGAGCTTGGTGAGCCAGCCTTTATACTGCCAGTAGTCGAACATGACGCGGGTCATGTAGAGCGAGGTGAAGAGGCTGATGATCAGGCCGACCGTCATGCTGATGGCGAAACCCTTGAGGTTGTCGTTGCCGACGACGTAGAGCACGATGGCGGTGAAGATACTGGATAAGTGGGTGTCGATGATGGTGGGTAAGGCCCGGTCGTAGCCGTTGCGGATGGCCTGGATCAGGCTGGCGCCGCGTTCGCGTTCCTCGCGCAGACGTTCGTAGATGAGAACGTTGGCATCGACGGCCATGCCCAGCGTGAGGACGATGCCCGCCAGGCCCGACAGCGTGAAGGTGGCCTGGACGGCGACCATGAAGCCGACGGTGATGAGCAGGTTGGCCATCAGTGCCAGGCTGGCGACGAAGCCGGCGAAGCGATAGTAAATGACCATGAACAGGAGGACCGCGCCGAACGAGTAGAGGATTGCGAGCACCCCCTGGTGAATCGTGTCTTCGCCGAGGGTGGCGGCGATCGTGCTCTCACTGACCGGGGTCGACTTCAAGGTCGCCGGCAGCCGGCCGGCACGCAGGATGTTGACGAGCTGATCGACTTCCTTCTGGGTGAAGTTGCCGCTGATCTGGCCTTGCGTGCGGATTTCCGAGTTGATGGTCGGCGCTGACATGACCAGGCCGTCGAGGATGATGGCGAGGTGGCGCAGCGGCTTGGTGTTGTCGAGGCCGCCGGCCTCGGAGATGTTCTTGCGGGTGATGTTGCCGAACAGTTCGCCGCCCGTGTTGTTGAACTGGAAGTGGACGGTCGGGCCGCTGACATCGGTGTGGCCGTAGGCGTTCACGAGGTAGCTGCCGTCGATCTTGGGCGTGCGCACTTCGGACGCTTCGCCGCCGACAGCCTGGTCGAACTCGGGATCACGCGTCAGCACGAAGTATTCGACCTCCTTCTTGCGGCGTTCGTCTTCGGGCAGGTTGCGATCGACGCAGTCGCGGCTATAGAACAGGGCGCCTTGCAGCAGCAACTTGTCGCCGCCACGACGATCAGGAAGCTGAAGGGCGGCCTTATCGCGATCCTTCTTGGCGATTTGCCAGGTGGTGCTGCGGGCCGAATCGGTACGGGCGGCGTTGTCAAGGTTGAGCGCCCGGCGTTCTTGCGGACCGAGCTCGACCCAGCTATAGGTGACGATGCTCGGGGCACCGCGCGTGGCGATCTTGTAGCGCTTCTGCTTGCCGGTCTCCGTGTCCATCGGACCGGGGGGCGGCAGGCCTTCCTGGGCCGCCTTCTTCAAGCGGGCCGCCAGTTCGGCGTTCTTGGCCGCATCCTGGAACACCTTCTTCGCGTCTTCGATGGCCTTCGCATCATCCTTGTCATTGGCGAGGATGCGGAACTCGAGGCTGCCGACCTTCGACACGAGATCCTTGATGCGCTGGACGTCTTCGACGCTCATGTCCTTGGCCTGGTGCGTCTCCGCCATGATCCGGTTGACCTCGTCGAGGATTTCCTGGGCCGGCGGGCCGTAGTGCTTCTTGATGAAGTCGCGGATCTCATCTTCCTTGGGAGCGCCGGGGAAGGTGATATTGTTGCCGACGAGGGGCTGAATGAGCGCCAGGGCCGACTGACCGACGATGTTGCCCTTGCTAGCGATGAAGGTCGTGAGCTGGTTGACGCTATCGGGGGTGATGCGTTCCATTTCTTCCTTGGCAGGTTCGAGGAACTTCCATTTTTCGCGGGCGAGGTACATGGTTTCCTGCCAGGCCCGCATCTTGAGCCAGTTATCGATAGTCTTCTGCGTGGTGGCGGAGCTAGTGCCGGCGAGCGATTCGAGGATGGCGTTCGAGAGTTCATCGACATTGCCGACCGGGACCGACATGATGCGGGCTTCGCTGCCAATCTTATCCGGATCGTTCTTGAGGCGGGCCCAGTAATCGAGGGCGTTTTCCTGAAGGCGTTTCCAGGCGCCGGGGTCTTTGAAGAGTTGCTGTTCCCACAGGGTTTCGGAGTTGATGCGCTGGATTTGCTCGGTCAAATCGAGGAGCTTGCCGCGGCCGACGTCGAGCGTGCGTTTGCCTCCGAAGTATTTTTCTTCGAGTTTTCGGAGGAGATTGTCCCAGTTCTCCTCGGCTTTCTTGGCGCGGTACGTCCCGCCGGTGGGAAGGATGATTTCGATGCGGCCTTCGCCGCCGGCGGGGCGGATGGTGATGTTGTAAAGGTCATTGGGATCGATGCGGCGCTTGAGCGATTCCGCAAGGACGTTGATGTCGCGGCGCGGATCGAAGTTCGATTCGCCGCCGGTCTCGGTGTTTTTGCGTAGATCGATTTCGTAGACGAGGATGGTGCCGCCGACGAGATCGACGCCGAACTTGAAGCCGCCCGGCTCGCCTTCGTAATAGCGATAGGTTGCATCGGCGGTGGCCCAGGCCGCCAGGGCGCACGGGATCAGGCAGAGAACGAACTTCCAGAAGAAATGTTTCATGGCGCGCTGAGGCTCCCAATTCGGCTGCGAATCTCTCGTTCAGCGGATATGCCGCACATTCCAAAGCGCGACAGGTCCGCCCGCCTCTCCGAGGCGGGACTAACGGGTCAAATCCTTACGAGGGCTTGATGCTGGTGTCCGTCGTCGTCGTCGGGGCGGCGGCGGCCGGGGTGGCCGGCGTCTCATCCTTCTTGATGATGCGGACGATGCTGCTTTTCAACACCCGTATGCGAGCGTTGTCGTCGATCTTGAGCACGACTTCCTCGCTTCCTTCCTTGATGTTGTACACGATGCCGATGATGCCCGAGGCGGTGACGACCTCGTCATTCTTCTTCATGCCGGCCATCAGCTGCTCCTGTTCGCGCTGACGGCGCCGCTGCCCGGGCAAGATGACGATGAAGAAAAAGGCCGCCATCAGGATCATGATCATGAACATCGGGTTCGTCCAGATCGGACCCGGTTCCTGCTTGTCGCCGACTTGTTTGGCAACGTCATCCGCGAACAAAATGAGGGAATACAGCATGAAATCACCTCTGGCGGTGTAGGGTGCGTGAAACGCACCGCTCCGCGACATCGCATTCGCAGAACGGTGCGTTTCACGCACCCTACTTATTCTTCAAGGGGTATATCATAGGAATTCCGCCCCCCAACGGGCAAGCCGATCCGCGCAAAACGACGCGAACGTCCCACCGCTGATCGCGTCCCGCATCTGCGCCATCAGCCGGTTGTAAAACGCCAGGTTGTGCAGCGACAGCAGCGTCGGCCCAAGCATCTCTTCTGCCAGAAACAAATGATGCAAATACGCCCGGCTGTAATGCCGGCACGTCGGACATGGGCAATCGGACTCCAGCGGCGCGGGATCTCGCTTGTGGCAGGCATTGCGAATCTTGATTTGTCCCGCATCGGTGAATCCGGTCGCATTGCGGCCATTGCGCGTGGGAAGAACGCAATCGAACATGTCGACGCCACGCGCCACCGCAAGCAGCAAATCGAGCGGTTTGCCGACGCCCATGAGATAGCGCGGCTTGTCGGCGGGCAGTGCGTCGGCCGCCGGTTCGAGCGCGATCATCATCTGCTGCGTCGTTTCGCCCACGCTGAACCCGCCAAGAGCATAGCCGGGAAAATCGAGCCGGGTCAACGCCTCGGCACAGCGGACGCGCAGCGCCACGTCGGTCCCGCCCTGCACGATCGCGAACAACGCCTGATCGGGCCGCCGATGGGCATCCCGGCAACGCTCGGCCCAGTGCAACGTCCGCGCCACTGCGATCGCCCGGTAGTCCGCGGCCACGTCGGCGGGCGGACATTCGTCGAGGCACATCGCGATGTCGGAGCCGAGGTTTTCCTGGATCTGCACCGCTTTCTCGGGGGACAGTTCCAGTAGTGAGCCGTCGATGTGCGAGCGAAAGACGGCGGCGCGGTCATCGATCTTGAGGTTGGCAGCAAGGCTGTAGACCTGATAGCCGCCGCTGTCGGTGAGGATGGGCCGCTGCCAGTTCATGAAGCGATGCAACCCGCCGAGTTCCGCGATCAGCTCGTCGCCGGGCCGCAGCGCGAGATGGTAGGTGTTGCCCAGCACGACCTGCGTGCCGACGTCGAGCAACTGCGGCGGCGTCAGCGCCTTGACGGTGGCTTGTGTGCCGACGGCCATGAAGACCGGAGTCTCGACGGTGCCGTGGGTCGTGTGTAGTCGTCCGCGGCGTGCCTTGCCATCGCGGTGCAGCAGCTCGAAGCGAAAGGTCATGCAGGGATTGTATTGCCAACAGACTTAGCTACCGCGGAGGCTACAAATGGAGTGGAAGGTCGGAGCCGGGTGAATCCATTCTTGAACGGTGTGACGAATGGGTGGGACAATAACAACCGCGAGAGAAGCGGCGAGAAGGGAAACGGCCAATGCAAGATCGATAGCTTTTCGGCGTGCCATGCGCAAAGGTAGCTCACACCATGTTCCGATGCAACTTTTCCCGATGGCGGCTGATTAGATTTAGCAAGATGCCGATCACAGCTTGACGCGCGTCCGCTCGCCAGCGACCATGAACATTGCGATGAAGAAGCCCGAACAATATCTGCGCCCCGAGGTCATTCAGCAAGTCGCCCGGCTTGACCTGCGCGCCAAGTTTATCGTCGAAGGTTTCTTGCAGGGCCTGCACGCCAGCCCGTTTCACGGCTTCTCCGTCGAGTTCTCCGAGCATCGCAAGTACTCGATCGGCGACGACCTCAAGGATCTCGACTGGAACGTCTACGCCAAGACTGAGAAGTATTACATCAAAAAATTCCAGGCCGAGACCAACGTCACCGGCTATCTGGCGATGGACCTGTCCGCGTCAATGGCGTACACGTATCGGCAACAGCTCACCAAGTTCGACTACGCGATCTGCCTGGCGGCGGCCCTCGGCTACATGATGATCCATCAACAGGACCCCGTCGGCCTGGTCGCCTTCGACACGAGCATTCGCGCCGCCCTGCCGCCGCGCAGCAAACGCACACAGCTCGCCACGATCCTGGCATTGCTCGCCAATCTCAAGCCGGCGGGGCAGACCGATGTCGCCGGCGGCTTGATGCAGCTTGCCGCGATGATGCGCAGCAAGAGCCTGGTAATGCTCTTCAGCGATTTGTTGGCCGATCCGGACCCGATCATGCAGAGCCTGCACATGCTGCGACATCGCGGACACGATGTGATCGTCTTCCACATCCTCGATGAGGCCGAGGTGCACTTCCCGTTCGAGGGATTGATCGAATTCAAGGACGCCGAGGCGAATCAGAAGATGACACTCGACGCCGCCGGCATGAAGCCCGACTATCTGGCCGCGATCAAGGAGTTCCGCGCGAAGTACAAGGAAGAATGCGCCCGCGCCGGCATCGACTATCTTGCCACCGACACCAGCATCGGCTTCGACAAGGCGCTGATGGAGTATCTGCTGCAGCGGCAACGACGATTCTGAGCAAATCCGAGATTCAAAAGAATTACGGGGACGTTACGCGGTCCGAGCCGCGCCCGTGTGGAAGCGGTCCGC
>DASRSQ010000784.1:0-10084 GCA_035656475.1 Gemmataceae bacterium
GGCAACACGTCGAGCTGATGCCCGTGCAATTTGAGCGGTCAAAAGAGTGGGGAACGCGACTCACCCTCGAAGACCTCGTGTGATTCTGCCGTTGCGCAATCGCAACAGACGGTGTGCCCAACTTACATCTACCTTTCACATAAAAAATCCATTATGAATAGTGATGGTGGGGCTAAGGTAGCTCCTGAAAAGCGGCACTGGCTTCGCCTGCTCCACCACACATCCAGCCAGCAACCTCAAGCCAGGAGGACGTTGTGTCTACCTATTCTAAATTACTTCGCGATCCACGCTGGCAACGCAAACGACTCGACATTATGGAACGCGATGAGTTCGCATGTCGGTTCTGTCTTGACCCCGATTCTCCACTCAATGTCCACCATACATACTACAAACGTGGCCGGAAGCCGTGGGAATATCCGAATGAAAGTCTTCTGACGCTATGCGATGCCTGCCATGAACTCTGGCACAATACATCTTGTCCGAAATCGGAGCTGAAAGAGCTCATCATATCTCGCTATTGCTTTGGCACGCTCACATCTGAAGCTGTTACCCATCTGTTTCACGAACACTCATTGGCAGCAGCATGACAAATCAATGGCTCCGTCTATGGCATGATATGCCCACCGATCCTAAGTGGATCGTCATCGCGGAAAAGAGCGAACAGCCGATTGCTCTGGTAATAGCGGTTTATGTTCACATGCTCGTCAATGCATCCATGTCTCCGCAACGCGGGTCTCTTCACCACTGGTGCGATGAGGATGTTGCCGCTGCCTTGCGAACGCAACCGAACGCAATCGAACGCATCCGAACGCAGATGAACGGAAAGGTGCTCGTTGGCCAGAAATTGATAGGTTGGGAAGCCAGGCAACCGGCCCGTGAAGATGGTTCAGCAGAAAGAGCAAGGGCTTGGCGCGAAAAGAAAAAACATTCAGCGAACGCAACCGAACACAACCGAACGCAAACGAACATAGATAAAGATACAGAGTATCATAGTAATGACGCTTCCGCTAAAGCGGCCTTGTTTAAGGTGTGTCGGGAGTATTTGGGCGAAAGGAAAATGTCCTTGGTCGGAAAGTGGGTCAAGGAACATGGAATTGAAAAGGTCTTTGCGGCCGTCAATGCCGCCCAGACCGCACAAGTTGCAGACCCGCCAGCGTATATTAATCGCGTTCTCAGGCCTCCGGCATGGCGGGACCGACCCCAAAATCAAATGCCATCACCCGCCGGAGGATAGCATGAAGGTCAGTGAGCAACTCAACGAACTCGGGATCACACTACGGAGCTACGAAGATGGAAACAGAAAAGGAAGATGCCCACGCTGCAGCGACAAGCGTCGCAACCGCCTCGAACCCTGCCTATCGGTCAAGATCGAAGGCGATACCGCCGTCTGGTTCTGCCATCATTGCTCATGGCGAGGGGCGACCTCTGACCGAACGACAGATGGGGATTCTCGAAGCTCGCGGCATCAACGTAGAACTCGCGGTACGTCTGGGTTGGCGAAGCAGCATGCAAAAAGGTTCTGGTGAGCCTATCGAAATCCCTTACTTTCGTAATGGGGCGGAAGTGAACTGCAAGACAAGAACCATCGAGGGTGAAAAGCGCTTCCATCAGGTCGAGGGAGGTGAAAAGTGCTTTTATAACGTGGATGCTATCAAGGACCTTGGAGATGAAACGCTCATCATAACCGAAGGCGAAATGGACTGTGTGATTGCCCTTCAATGTGGGTATATCGCGGTTAGCGTTCCAGACGGTGCCCCAAAAGAAGCCATAGGCGACCGTGAAAGCCGAAAATACGACTATCTCCGCGACATTCCCCAATCCGTCAAGAAGATCATCCTCGCCACCGATGCAGACAATCCTGGCATCAACCTGATGAACGACCTGGCTCTACGTCTCGGGCGCCATCGCTGCCAGTGGCTACAGTATCCCAAGGGCTGCAAGGATCTGAACGATACCTTCCGAGCATGGAAGGAACGCGGAGTTGCAGAAACCATTGCTCGCGCGCGCTTTCTACAGGTAGACGGGCTCTACCATCTCTCCGAACTACCACCGCTCCCAGAATTACCCGCGCTTTCGGTTGATATTGAAGGCTTAGAGCCACACCTTCGCCTTCGGTGTGGGGATTTCAGTGTAATGACAGGCATTCCGTCTCACGGCAAAAGCACTTTTGCCAACCACCTTGCATTCAACATGGCAAAGCACCACGGCTGGCATGTGTGCTTCGCCAGCTTCGAGCAGCCGCCGCAGACGGAACACTGCAAAGCCCTCAGCACCCTCTTCAACGAAAAGCCCTACTACAAGCAAACACCCGAAGAAAAGGCAAACGCCGTCAAATGGATAGACTCGCATTTCAGCTTCATCGTGCCCTCGGACGACTCAACCGAGTGGTTCGACATGGCATGGCTTCGTGATCGCATGGCTGCCGCCGTCACCCGGAATAACGCGAAGCTCATCATCATTGACCCCTGGAATGAGCTCGATCATGTATACGATCAGCGGGAGATGACACTCACCCAGTACGTCGGCATGGCGATCAAAGACCTAAAACGCTTCGCTAAGAAGTTCATGGTGCATGTAATGGTCGTTGCCCACCCAGCAAAAATGCGCAAAGGCAACGATGGTAAATATCCCATTCCAACAGCCTACGATATCAGCGACAGCAGCCACTGGTACAACAAGCCGGAACAGGTAATAATCGTCCATCGGCAAGACAACGGCAACTCACTAATCCGAATTGCAAAATCCCGATACCATTACGCACTGGGAAAGCCAGGAGACGTCGAACTACGATTCGATGATTACTTCAACAAATTTGTTTCACCAGAGACTTATGGATAACGATCTTATCACCCAAGCACAGCGAAAAGGAACCGATGCTGAATTCCGAAAGTGGGTGCAGATGCAACCGTCAGCCATTTCTGGTAGATTCAGCGAGTACCTCGAAACCGACGAAGGACGTTGCATCGCGGCCCACGTCCGCCGGGCAGCAACCTCTGGCACTGCGTACAAAGCCCCGTATTCCTGCATTCCCCTCACGCACCACGAGCACCTTATCCAACATCAGAAAGGAGAATCAGCGCTCCGGCCGAAAGAATGGTGGACCGAGCAAGCCGAGCGATACCTCCGCATGTGGCTAGCATCATGATCGATCACGCCCACTCAACAACCGCGCCCATCATTCCATCAGCCGTGGCATAACGCGGTATGGCTTCAACTTCGACAAATACCAGCTCGCCGCGTTCCGGCGACGCATTACTGATGCAATGGACCCGTCGATTATTTCGGGCGGATGCGTCAAACTTCACCAGCAGACGCCCCATCTATCACACTGGGCATTGTGGCACGGCGGAGAGTGGATCGCGATGGTATTCGATGATCGCATGCACGCCATCGTCACCATGCTTCCGAAACGGGTACTGCGGTATTACAAAAACCTGCTGCCCTAGTGACTCCCCACAAATCCCCCTTCCGCTTCCTCTCAATCCGCGCTACACTCTTTTTCCATGCAGGGGGAAGACGACCGTTACTACGGCCCAACCGAGATCCGCGTGGATCCGGCAGCAAAAGGATTCACCGAGGATAAACGGGTAGCCAGGATCAAAAGCGAAGAATCCTGCCCGCGCTGCGAATCGGTGCACCTACACAAAGCCGACAATCTGTGGAATTGCAAGGAGTGCGGCCACCGCTTTGCCGACCGGGGCGGACTTGAATACCGGTCATTTGCAGACCCACTCACCCTCTACGAGGGTCGTGGCATCATCACGCTCAAAGAGCGCCGCGCCGGCGAGAAACTCTACCGCCTCTGGTACTACGGTTGCAACCGCTCTCCCTATGTCCTCATGCGCTACGGCGAGGTGCGCGGTGGCTCTGATGCCGACGCTGTCATGCTCCTCAGCACCGAATATTACGCCGCAATTCAGTCCATTCGTGGGGAAGAGCAGCGTAAGATCGCATACGACGTGTGCTGCATCGGGAACAAAGCCGGCCGAGGTGGAATTCTTCCGCTCCGCGAAGCACTTCAAGACCTGATGGACCATTTCAAGAAGACCGCGTCAAAGCAGAACGAAAGCCGATCTTACCACGACACTGAAACCGCAGCTTCGTGCCCCGACGCGCCGAAATGAACTTCTCTATTGCGCAGAAATCAATTGTATGCTACTTTGTGAGAGAATTCACTTTGTGTCACTAAAGACACGGCATACTCCCGAGCCACTTCCAGCCCGTGTCGAAAGCGGGCTTTTTTATGTCTGATTCCCGGAGCGCCACTGTCGGTCGCCCCCTTAAATTCGAGACACCTGAAATCCTTCAGGAACGCATCGACGCCTATTTTTCCGACGCGACGGACGAGGAGGGTAACCTCAAGAAGCCCGTCAGCATCACCGGCCTTGCCCTTTGGCTTGACACCACTCGCGAAACGCTGATGGACTATCAGAATCGCGACGCATTTACTGACACGATAAAGAAAGCCAAGCTCCGCGTTGAGAATTTCTACGAGGAAAGGCTACTCAGCGGCCGCAACGCCGCCGGCCCGATATTCGCACTTAAGAACTTCGGATGGCGCGATGAACAACGCCATGCCCTCAGCGGTCCCAATGGCGAACCGCTCCCTCAGCCGACCGCCACCATTCATGTGACCTCCGACCTCGTCAAATCGATCGTCCAGCAAGTTCGGGATGAGTTCTGAGGCGCCCAAGGCCACGCTCGACGAGGTACGCCGCAGCGTCATCAAGGCGGAATGTGAACTCGACCACCTTTTCTTCACGCGATACTTCTTCAAATCCCGCCAGGGCATCAAGTTCATCGTCAATTGGCACCATCACCTGATCGCCGATGCGATTCAGCGGGTGATTGACGGTAAATGCCAAAATCTCGCCATCAACGTGGCACCCGGCAGCAGCAAGACGGAAAACGCGGTTATTAACCTGATCGCCCGTGGGCTCGCGATCAACCCTCACGCCCGCTTCCTGCACATCACTTCTGGCGACGACCTCGCCCTCCTCAACTCACAGACGGCCAGGGACATCGTGCAGAGCGATGAATACCAGGCCTTGTGGCCACTGGAAATCGCCGACGATGCGAAGGCCAAGAAACGCTGGAACGTTATTGTCGATGGCAAGAAAGCCGGCGGCGTCTATGCAGTATCGCTCGGCGGCCAGATCACCGGATTCCGCGCCGGACACATGGCGCCGGGATTTCAAGGCGCGATCATCCTCGATGACATCATTAAGGCCGATGAGGCATACAGTCCGGCGGCGGTGAAAGCCGCGAACCGCAAGTTGCTCAGCACCGTCAAATCGCGCAAAGCGAATCCCGATACCCCTGTGATCCTGATCATGCAGCGCGTCGGAGAGAACGATCCCACCGCATTCATCAAGGGCGGAAACTTCCCGGGCAAATGGGAGTTTCTGACCATACCGGCCCTGATTGACGATCCCTACGTTTCGACACTGCCCGAAAAGCTTCGAGTGATGGTCAATGCCGACGAGCGGGATGAAAAAGGCCGCTTTTCCTATTGGCCGTACAAGGAGCCGTTAAGCGATCTTCTGGCTCTGGAAGCAGGCAACGGCTCAGATCCTGACGGCAACAAGGTAAGTCGATTCGTCTTCGCCAGCCAGTACCAACAGAGTCCAGTCGCAATCGGCGGCAACATCATTAAGGGCCAGTGGTTTCCACGTGCGGCACCGCCGAAAATCCTGTATCGGAAGATCTACGCCGACACGGCCCAGAAAACCGCCGAGCGCAACGACTACACCGTATTCGAGTGCTGGGGCTTCGGCGATGACCGCAAGATTCACCTGCTCGACCTCCTGCGCGGCAAATGGGAAGCCCCCGAGCTAAAGCGCCAAGCCATCGACTTCTGGAACAAGCACAATGCACTCACCGGCCAGGGCGCCTTACGCGAGATGGTCGTCGAAGACAAATCCAGTGGCACCGGGCTGATCCAAGAGATCAAACGCACCGAGCGCATTCCGGTCACGGGGATCGAGCGCAACAAGGACAAACTGACGCGCGTCATGGACGCCGTGTCGTTCATTGAGGCCGGTTTCGTCGTTCTGCCGGAAGAAGGATCATTCATAAGCGACTTCATTGTCGAGTGCGAAGCGTTCACTGCCGACGATAGCCATGCGCACGACGACCAGGTCGATCCGATGTGCGACGCCATCGCGGACATGCTGGCGGCTAAGCCAAGGAGTTTCTTTGATGTAAGCGGGGGATAATGTTCAGTTGGTTTCGCAAGTCCAAGCCGGAATCCCCACCGGCACAAGTCTCAAGCAGCTTTTTCTCCACGGAAGGCGATTTCACGATCCGCGACAATGCGGTCAAGCAGCTTCGCCGGATGCAGGAAATGGCCGCTCTTTCACTGCAGCTTCCTGATCTAAAACCGGTTGATGAAGACGGTAAACTCGTCCCCGTCACCGAAGGCATGGCCGTCGCGATGGACAACCCCGACCTCACGTCGGTTAAAATGCGGAATGGCATCGGTCTCGGTGGCTACATCCCTGAGACGCAATTCGCATGGTATTGCGGTCAGGGATTCATTGGATACCAGACAGCGGCTATCATCAGCCAGAATTGGCTCGTCGATAAAGCCTGCTCAATGCCCGCCAAGGATGCCTCTCGCAATGGCTATGAACTCAGCGTAAACGATGGCACCGAGGTCAATGCTGAAGTCCTCGACTACATCCGCGAGCAGGACAAGAAATTCGAGATCATGCGTAACTGCGTCGAATTCGTCCGGCTCGGACGCGTCTTCGGCATTCGCGTCGCAATGTTCATTGTCGACTCCAGTGACGCGCAGTACTACGAGAAGCCCTTTAATCCGGACGGCGTGAAGCCCGGCAGCTATAAGGGCATCAGCCAAATTGATCCGTACTGGATCACGCCGGAGCTGAGCGGAGATGCCGCAGCCAATCCGGCATCGCCCGATTTCTACGAGCCGACCTGGTGGCGCATCAACGGCAAGCGTGTGCACCGCACCCACCTGGTGCTTTTCCGCAATGGCGATTTGCCGGACATCCTGAAACCGGCCTATCTCTACGGCGGCATCCCGGTTCCGCAGAAAGTCGCTGAGCGCGTCTACGCTGCCGAGCGCACCGCCAACGAAGCGCCAATGCTCGCCATGACGAAGCGGCTTACAGTACTCAAGACTGACGTAACACAAGCAATTGCGAACCAGACTGCGTTCGAGCAGCGCATGAATGTCTGGACGCAACTGATGAATAACTTCGGCGTCAAGATCATCGGCGAAGGCGATGAAGTCCAGCAGTACGACACCACGCTCGCGGACCTCGATGCTGCAATCATGACGCAGTACCAGCTTGTGGCTGCCGCCGCCGGCGTCCCCGCCACCAAACTTCTCGGTACCAGCCCAAAAGGCTTCAACGCCACGGGCGAATTCGAGGAGAGCAGCTACCACGAGGAACTGGAAAGCATCCAGCAACACGATCTATCGCCTCTGGTCAACCGACACCACCTATTGCTGATCCGCTCTCACGTGGCGCCGAAATTTAAGATCGAGCCGTTCAACACCGAAACCGCATGGAAGCCAGTCGATAGTCCCACCGCTGCCGAACAGGCCGACATCAACTACAAGAAGGCACAGACCGACGACACCCTCGTACAGGCCGGCGCCATCGACGGCACCGATATCCGCGACCGCCTCATCAACGACCTGGATTCCGGCTACAACGGCATCGCTCCCGTCGTGCCCGGAGGGCCAGGCGATGATGAAGCAGCAGCGCAGTCATCCGAATCCGAAGTGAACCCGGATGAGAACCAAACGGCCGAGTGATGCCGAGCGTGCGCAAGACGCCCTGGACGAACACCGCACGTCGCGGCATCGTCAAAGGCAAGGCGCTCACGCCATCAGCCGCCATAGAAAGCCGTTATTACACAGCGCTCCACGTCCTCATCGACCGCATGACGGCCGAGACGCAGCTCGAATTGCGGAAGCTGTTCAAGACCGAGCATGCCGAGGAGTTTTTCGCGGAAGACGCAAGCATTTCCAGTCAGGCCCGCATCCTGACCAACGCACTCATCAAGAAATACACCGACCTCTTTTCCGCGCTCGCTAAGCCCATGGCTGAAGAGTTCACTCGGGATTCGAACAAGTCCAGCGATATCGCGGTCAAGTCAAGCATCCGGAGCCTGAGCGACGAACTGACGCTGCCCACGAAGACGATCACTTCGGGACCGTTGAACGACATTCTGAACGCGACGATCACCGAGAACGTCGGCCTCATCAAATCGATCCCGGCGCAATACCTGAACGGCGTCCAGGGCGCAGTAATGAGATCGATCACCACCGGCAACGGAATGCAGGAACTGGTTCCCTACTTGCAGAAGCACAAAGGCATCACGCTGCGCCGCGCACGCATGATCAGCCGTGACCAGACAAAAAAGGCATTCGCGAACCTGAGCAAGGAACGCATGCAGGCCATTGGCCTCAAGCAATATATCTGGCGCCACACCGCCGGTTCACGCCATCCGCGCAAACTGCATGAGCAACTCGACGGCAAGGTCTGCAAGTACGACGATCCGCCGGTGATTCAGAAATCGCCTCTCGTTCGGGGCCACCCCGGGCAACTCATCAACTGTGCCTGCCGGATGCAGCCGATTCTAAAATTCACGGAGGAATAATGGCAACGGACACACTATACGCCCGCATCCGCATCAGACATATCTGGCTTCTGAAGCTCATCAACTACCCGCTCGTTTTTCTTGGGCTACAGCCTCGCGTTCCCAAGGTATGCGTCGCCGTCGAAGGCCCTTTCACCAACAACAGTGATGAACACGTATGCCGCTCAAAGAAGGTTCAAGCGAAAAAACGATCAGTGCCAACGTCGAAACGCTCCGCGACGAAGGCAAGCCGGAAAAGCAAGCCATAGCGATTGCCGAATCGGAGGCACACCGCACCGGCGACGCTGCGATCAGCGCCGCAGGAGTAATGTTCATCAGCGGCAATTCCGTGCTTCTGATGAAACGAAATGACACTGGCCAATGGGCGTTCCCCGGCGGCAAGCTTGAAGACGGCGAGACTGCCCAGCAAGCCGCGAAGCGAGAAGCCATCGAGGAAACCGGTATCGAACCCGGTAATCTCACGCAGATCGACTATTCGGACAACGGCACGCTTCAGTTCACGACCTTCCTTGCACGGATCGAGAAAGTTGACCCCACGCTCAACGAAGAGCACGCCAGCTTTGTCTGGGCGGAGCTTCCCGATCTTCCCGAACCTCTTCATCCCGGCGTGGCGCAGACGATCAAAGCGTACTCCGAAAATAATACCGCCGCTCCTCTGATGGCGTCCGGCAAAGCAGAAGCATCGCCGCCACCCATATCCGCCGACGCCGCCGAGACGGCACGCCAAGAGGATATCAACGGATACATCACCGTCGAGCGCAATCCCATCTCGCGCTCAGGCGTGTTTCAGTACCTGGGCCGCAGCATCGGCGCGCCGGAAGCCGACAAGATCTACAACGTCTACCGTCCCGCCACGGAATTCACGCCGGAGACCCTGGCAAGCTTCAAACTTCTGCCGATCGTCAACGATCACACCATGCTCGGCTCGCCTGAGGCCGGCCTCACGCCAGCCGAAGAAAAGGGCGTGCACGGCACCACGGGTGAGGAAGTCGTTTTTGAAGACGGCATTCTCTATGCGCCACTGCGCATTTTCAGCGAGACGCTGTCCAAGATGATCGAAGCGGGCAAGACGGCTCTCAGCCTCGGCTATCGCTGTATCTACGAAAAGGCATCCGGTATCTTTGACGGCCAGCCTTACGACTACATCCAAAGAAACCTGCGGGGCAATCACCTTGCCCTCGTTGACGCGGCACGCTGTGACGTGGCCGTTCTTGATAACCACATGGCGTTCGATCATTTCGATCTGGCGCTCGACAACGCAAAGGAGACCACCATGGCCGACGAAGAAATGAAAGACCGCCTCAAAAAAACTGAGGACGCCCTGAAGGTATGCCAGGACTGGATTGCCGGTCGCATGGCGAAGGACGCCGAAGAGGAAAAGATGAAAAAGGAAGCCGAAGACAAGGCTGCAAAAGATGCCGAGGAAAAGGCCAAGGAGGCGGAA
>DASRSQ010000785.1:0-10366 GCA_035656475.1 Gemmataceae bacterium
TCGGGCAGACGCTTTTCTTCAAGCCATTGCTCAAGGCGGGCAACGACAGCTACTCTTGCAGCTCCTGCCACGATCCGCGCTACGGCTTCACCGAGGAAAAGCTGCACCCTGCCGGTGGCAAGGTCAACACGCTCAGCCTGATCAATGTCGTCTACAATCGCCGCCAATTCTGGGATGGCCGCGTCGCCACGCTCGAGGAGACGGTGGTGCGCTCGTTCGAGGACGAACGCACCGACCCGCCGCCGAGCGCGGAGAAGGTGATCGAACAGCACAACTGGGGCGGCTTCGCCCGCGCGCTCGGCACGGACAAGACCCTGGTTGCGGAATTCAAGCAAGTGTTCGGCATCGATCAGCCGACGCAGAACAGCGCCGCCCAGGCCCTCGCCACCTACATGCGCGCGCTGCTCTCCGGCGATTCGCTGCACGATCGGGCCGATGACGTTCGCCGATCGATGAGCGCGCCGACGCTGGCCGTCGAACATTTCGGCGCGATCCTGAAAGTCGAGGCGAGCGCCGTCAGCCTGCGCAACGACAAGGACAAGCGAACCCCAACGCTGGCGGACTTGCCGAAGCTATTGCAGCAAGGGCACGCTGCTTTCCACGGCAAGGCGGGCTGCGCGAAATGTCATCCCGGGCCGCTGTTCACCGATCACGACTTCCACAACATCGGCTACGACGGAAACGAAGGCGCACCCGCCGGCGGCGTCGAAACTGGCCGCTCGCTGCAGGTGCCGGTTGGCCTGAAGCAATGGCGGCTGGTCGGCGCCTATCGCACGCCGAGCCTGCGCAACCTGAATCGGACCGCGCCCTACTTTCACAATGGCTCCCATGGCACGCTTCGGCTGGTCGTCGATTTCTTCGACGGCGGCGTCTTGCCGACACTGCATCTGGCGAAGCCGCTCATGGACGACACTTTTCCGAGCCGGCTGGACGGTCGTAACGCGATCGTGATGCCAAGGCGATTGCATTTGACGGAAGCGGAGAAGGAAGGGCTGGTGCTGTATCTTCGCTCACTGCAAGGCGAGCCGGCGGATGCGGCATTGTTGCCAGTGGTGAAGTAGCCACGAAACACACGAAAAAAAATCAAAAAATGTCTATTGCTGCAGTATTCTCTCGACTCTTTTTCGTGTGATTCGTGTGTTTCGTGGTTCTTTTGTATTCATTTGCGACAGGTGAGAATTGATGGAAACGAAATTGCCTCGAGCGTTCGTGATCGAGCTGGTCGGCGCGTTCGGGCTGGTCCTGTTCAGTGCCGGGCTGACGTGCATCAACCAGATGACGGCGCCCGCGGGCATTTCGGCGACGACGGCGTTGACTGGACATCAGCCAGGGGTCGTCGGCGTCGCGCTCGGGCAGGGGCTAATCCTCGCGGCGATGCTCGCGTTGACGGTGCCCGCAACCGGCGGCTATCTCAATCCGGCCGCCACGCTAATGCTCTGGGTGTTTGGCAAGACCGAAACGCCCCGCGCTCTCGCCATGATGGGCGCCCAGTTCCTTGGCGGTTTGCTGGCGGCGCTCACGCTGCGGCTGGTGTTCGAGCACGATCTGTTACAGGCCGCCCAGTTTGGCGCGCCGCACGTCAATGCCCTTGCTTATCACCCCATCACGCAGCCGACGCTTTTCACGGGCATGCTGATCGAGTTGCTCTTGACCTTTTTTCTCGTGTTCGCCATCTTCAGCCTCGCTGGATCTGATGCGCTCAGGCTCGGCATGGTCGCCGGCATGATCGCGACGGTGTGCATCCTGTTCGGCTTTCCGCTGACCGGGGCCGCACTCAATCCGGCGCGCTGGTTCGGTCCGACCCTGGTCGAAGCATTCAGCAGCACCCTGGCGACGCGCAACCCGTGGGCTGACACGCTTGTCTACCTCGCCGGCCCGATCTTGGGCGCCCTCGCCGGCGGCGTCTTCGTCTTCAAGGTGATGCCGACGGAGAAGAAGTAAGGCAATCTGACCATGGATGGTCCATGTTGCCCCTGACGATCGATGATCTGCTGCCGCTGGAAGAGTATGCGAGTCGTCGCAAGGAGTTCTTCGACGCGCAGCGCCGCTATGTAGATCGCTATCGCCGGGTCCGCATCGGACCCAAGCTCACGCTCATCTTCGAAAATCGCCAAACCCTCTGGTTCCGCGTGCAGGAAATCATCCGCGTCGCACGGCTCGGCGATGCCCGCGAAGTTCAGCTCGAACTCAATCTCTATAACCGTCTGCTTCCGGCACGAAACCTGCTCCAGGCTGCCTTGCTCATCGAAATCGATCCGGCCCAATTCGGAAAAGAGCTCATGGCCTGGCACAAGCTTGACGAAAATATGTTAAGGTTACATGTAGGGGCATACAGCGTCGCCGCACGGCTGATTACGTGTCGTCCCGAAGATCGTGCGATCGGCACCGCGCACTGGGTTCAGTTTCACCTTTCCCCCGAGATGCGCAGGCAGCTAGGTAATTTTTCGGAACGCGCGCTCTTCTCGTTTGAGAGCGAGCTTTACCAGCATCAAAGTCCAGCGCTCGGCAACGACTTTCGCCAGAGCATGCTGGATGACCTGCAACTCTCGGAAAGAGACCAAGAAAAAATGGCAGGCTGAACATGGCTGTTGCAACCAATCTCTTTCGAATGTCCGCATTATTCCTCTGGGATGTTCCTCCCCAGTTGCAATGGTGGGTACTGGCAATTTTGAGCATCGTTCTCGTGATGCTGTAATCCGCAGTCCCTAGTGTTTCGGATTTGCCCGCAGCCAATTACGCGCAAGCTGCCGTCGTTCTCGCGTTTCCTTTTCGGCCCGAAGACATTTCTCTGCAAAATCCCACACTGAACCGCCGCCCTGAATTTTAGGCCGGCAACGCGAGGGCACCGCCATGATCCGGTTCAATTGCGCATGTTGTGGCAAACGGCTGAAGACGCTTTTGGAACACGCGGGTCGTCATGTGATTTGCGCCCGCTGCGGCTCATCGCAAACCGTGCCGCTATCATCAACCTACTGGCGAGCATCGGTGCAAACGCTTGCCCTTTGCCTGGCGCCGGCACTTCTCGTCCTTGTCGCCATCCTTGCCGCCTGGTCCTGGCCGAAAAGCGATCCGTTCGAGGACGCGCTGCGGGCTTTGCGGACCAATGATCCGGCCCAGAGTCAGCCGGCACTCCAGTGGCTTACCGAATCCGATCCGGTTGATGCCGAGCGTCCGAAGGTGACGGCCGCCCTGGAAGGATTGCTCCTCAACGGCGACGTTCACCACAATCTCGATCCCAACCTCGTGCTGAGCGTGTATCTCGCATGGGCTGACAAGGACAACGTGCCGGCGCTCGCACGCATGGTGCAGAACCCGACCGCTCCTGGCTGGGACCCGCGCAAGACCGCCCTCGCCATGGACGCCCTCGCCAAGCTCGGCGATGATCGCGGCTACGCCGCCCTGGCCGCCAAACTCGGCGATCCGGCCCTGCACGATCAGGCGATCAACGCGCTGCGGATCGTCGGCCCGAAGTCGCAAGCCGCTGTGCTGCCCTATGCCTTTGACGGCAATCCGGACACGCGCGGCCGCGCCTTGAGCCTGCTCAGCGAGTTCGGCACATCGCCACGCACCGTTGCCGACGCGGCGTCTGCCCGGCTGCGGTCGCCGCAGATCGACGTCCGCCGCTCCGCGCTGACGTGGTTTCTGGAAAACGCTCCCAGCAATGATTCGCAGAAAAGCGAGAGTGCCGCGTTGCTCGGCAAAATGCTCGCTGACCCATCACCGGACATCAATTCCCAAGCACTGCGGGCGCTAAAAGCGTGGGCGACGCGCGATTGCCTACCGGACCTGGTCGAATATGCTCGCTGCGATCAGTTGACGCCAGGGGGTAATCCGGACCTGATCGAGGTGCTCGCCCGTTTCAATGACGCCTCGGCTGCTGACGCCGTTGCGTTGCAGCTCAAGAACAACAATACGCGAGCGGTCGCCACCCAGGCGCTACTCAAGCTCGGCCCGGTGGCCGAGAACGCGGTGCTGGCGAACATCAACCATCCCGACCGCGACGCGCAGAAGCAAGCTCGGTCCGTGGCTCGGATGTTGAAGATTTCCGATGATCGGCTGCTCGACCAGACGCTGGCGGACGTCGCGGATTCGCGGATCGCCCGGAGCCGAACGGCACTGCATCGGCTTGCGGAGATCCGGCCGGATGCCGCGAATCGAGCGAAGGTGTCCGCGGCACTCAATGCCACGCTGATCGATCCGTCGCGAGGGCTCAGCGACGAATCGCTAAACGCTCTGCGTGTCTGGGGCACGGCGGCGAACACCGACACGCTCGTCAAGATGCTGGTCCCAGCTGGAAGCAATGCTCGCGTCATCGAGTTTCTCGGAGCGATCCAGGATCCGCGTGCGGCTGCCGCCCTGGCGCCGAGCCTGGAACATGCTAGCGAGCGGCCACTGGTGAGTCGTGCTCTGCGAAGCATCGGATCGGCGTCCGAGGATGCGGTGGCGCCATACCTCGATTCGCTGAACGGCGCCGTCCGCTGTGAGGCGACTCGCATCCTCGGCGACATCGGCACCACGAAGAGCCTACACGCCATGGAGCGGGCGTATCGAGGGGCAGGCGGCAACCTGGAATTCAGCCGCGAGCTGGAAGCCGCGATGCAGCGGATTGCGGCTCGCAGTTAAGTCAAATCTCAAAGAAATCTCAATCAACAAAATCCAACGGTGCTTGTTTGGATCTTATTGATGGAGATTTGTTTGAGATTTGGGTTTTTTATTTGTGATTTGTTACCGAGCCGCCGTTGGCGCGATTTTCTTGAGCGCTTCGATGGCCGATTCGCTGACCTTTTCCTTTGTCATGCGTTTTAGCGTGGGGAGGGAAATGGCTCGAGCGTGAGCGCCTGGCCTCTTGGGTAGCAATTGGGCTCCTCCGGATCAGGACCAGCCATGGGCCTCGCGCACGCTGATCATCGCCGCGAGGATGCTGTTCCACGTCTCGGGCTTCATCATCATCTCGTTCGGGAACATGCAGCCGTCCCAGCACACGTGTTTGAACTTCTTGGTTGGATTGCCATAGCTGTCGCGCATCCAGAAGCCGGCGTGGTGGGCAATCTTCAGCTTGCCATTGGGATCGTTCGGCGGGCAGTGGCGGCCGGTCTTGTCGTGGGAGCCGGAGCCCTTGACGGTGGCGTCGTTCTGCGCGATGTGGAAATCAATCGTCCACGGCCGCAGCGCCGCGGTGAGCGTGGCGAGCGACTTGTCGAGCGTGGCGGCATCCCACGCGAAATTCTCCGGCACGATGCGGTCTTCCGGAGCGTTATAGCCGAGCGTGTAGAGCAGCGTGTGAGCCATATCGGCCTGGAAGCCGAGGACGCCGGGCCGGTCGGTGAGCTCGATCAATTGCAGCATGCGTTTCCAGCTATGCATGCCGCCCCAGCAAATCTCGCCCTCGGCGGCAAGGCGTTCGCCATGATCAGTGGCAATGTCGCAGGCCTGGCGAAACGTCTCGGCGATCTTTTTCTGATTGCCCTCAGCGTCTGCGGCCCAGTCCGCAGGACTGCAGGCGGAGTCGATGCGGACGATGCCATAGGGACGAACACCCAGCTCGCGCAACCGTCGGGCAATGTGACAGCCCTTGTGCACCTGGGTGAGGAAGTTCTTGCGATCGGCGTCGCTTCCCATCGCCGAGCCGCCGCCCGTGCCGCCCCACACGGGCGCGACCACGGACCCGATGACGAGGTTCTTGGCCCGCACCTTGTCCGCGAGCTTCTTGAGGTCATCGTCGCTGGAGTCGATGTTCACATGCGGCGCGAACAGGAAGACGTCGATGCCGTCGAACTTGACGCCATTGACATTCGCGTTGGCGGTCAGCTCGATCATCTTGTCGAGTTCGATGAAAGGCTCCGCGCCTGGCGAGCCTTTTCCGACGACGCCGGGCCAGGTGGCATTGTGAAGTTTTGGGTAGGTGTTTGCCATGAGAGGTCCCTTGCAAGCCCAGGGGTGAGGTACTCCGAACCCCTGGAATCCAGCCAGCGTTCATCCCAGGGGTTCGCGAGTACGCTCACCCCTGAGCTTGGTGGATTACTTCTTTTTCGCGTCGCCGATCTTCGGCGCCTGCGGATTCGTGTCCGGCCCGAAGTAACGCAGAACTACGAGCGGCTCGTCGCCGGTGTTGTCGTAGGTGACGCCCGCCTTCGCGGCGGCGTGGCTGACGAAATATTCGTCCTCGGTCAGTTGCGTGAAGCGAATCATCGCGGGAGTCTGCAGACGCTTGCCGTTGATTGTGCCGCAGCCCTGGACCGCGATCATGCCGTACGCGCCGTTGTCCTTGACAGTGATCTTGACGCCCGGCTCGACCGTCAGTTCCTTGGCGCTGAACAGCTCATCTTTGCCGACCTTGCCGTAGACGATCCACTTGTCGACAAAGCCCGATTTTGCATCCCCCGATGCGATGATTGGCTCGAGGTAATGGCTGTCCTTGAACGACGGATTGACGTTGCCTTCCCAGTCGAGCTGTTCCACGAGATAATCGAGATCCTTGTGATACTTCGTCGGCACATCCTTCACCAGCAGCTCCCACGGCACATAGCGCCCCTCGACGAGCGACTGGTACATGCCGAACACGTCGGATCCCCATTGCGGCTCATATGTGACCAGGGAGCCTGGCGCGTGCAGGACGCACGGCGGCACGAGCCAGCCGGTCCCGGGTTGCAGGCGATACGCCTTGCTGTAGTTGAGAATGCCGTTGTCTCCCTTGTTCCAGTTCTCCAGGCAACGGCGGGCGTCCGCCTTGGTGGTGCCGGGCTCGAGGCCGAAGAAGGTGTAAGGGAAGTTGTTGCCGATGGTGTTGAGTTGCGGCGGGAAGTAGTACGATTCCGGCTTCCCTTGCTGGCCGACGAGGGCGGCCTGAGCAGCGCTCTGGTGCATGTGATGCGGGATTGGGCCCATGTTGTCGAAGAACTTCGAATAGACCGGCCAGCGTTCGTACTTCTTCCAGATATCCGGGCCGATCAGCGTTTCCTTCTCGGCCTTGATTGCCTCGCGCAGGGTGAACGCTTTCTTGCCATCGTGGACGACATAGCTGAGCCCCTCGTCCCAGGCGGCCCCTTCGTTGGCGGCGGGGGTGGTGGATGAAAACCAGCGTTCGTCGATGCCGCCGCGCGGGGCGCCGTAGGCGTAGATGTCGTCCGGATGAAGTTTGAGCCTGCGGCCCGGTGTCAGGAACGAGCGAGGCACCCAGGTCGGCGCCAGCAGGAGGACGCCGCCGCTCTTGGCGAGGGCCTCCTTGATCACGGTGGGGCTGGTTTTTTCCGGCGTTTTCGCGCTGCTGGTTTTCTTGGCCACTGCATCTCTCCCGGATTAGCGATCTTTCCGTGTCAGGAAACACGGCTTGGAATTTCTTAGCGATCAAGGTACGATGAAGCCACGGAAAGACTGCTGATTTTCGCGTGGATTCACACCTACCGTCGCTTTCTTCAGCAAATTTTCTCAAAATCCGAACCACCCTAACAAGAAAAGCATCGTAGAGTTAGGGTGGATATTAAGGATATAGACTTAACGTCCACGAAGGACATGAGAAATGATGAACAAATATCACCATACTGAATTTGGACCGCGCCCACGCATGTTGCTGGCCTATGCCGACGCCGCCTATGCCTCGGAGTGCGGCCGTTATTTTCGCCGGCTGGGCTGGGAAGTCGAAATGGTCGGCAGTGCCCAGGAAACGCGCCTTTTCGTGGAAGAGTTTCGTCCCGACGTCGTCGTTCTGGCGGCCGAACTTCTCGACGAAAGCGGCTGGCTGACGAGCGCCAAGATCAGCACCGCCGACCCAGATTTGCACATCATCGTGGTCGCCGCTGAATGGAGCGACAACATGCAAGAGCGCGCCAACGCGGTCGGCGCCGAGCGCTGCATTCGCCGCGAGGATGGCGCCGAGGGCCTGGCCCATGCCGTGCTCGGCAGCGTGACCTTGTCGCACGCGGTCTGATCCAGGCGAGTTGTCCCGCTTAAGCGACCAGGTTATGGCGCCGGTGTGATCGCCGTCTCCACCTTCTCCTTCGGCGTTTCGGTCTGCGGCGTCGTTGCCTCCTCCGTCATCTTCAAGAACACCTCTTCCAGCGTCCCCATGTGATCCGCGTGCTGCCGGAGAGCCTCCAACGTGCCGCACGCGATCAGGCGGCCCTGGTTGATGACGCCGATGCGGTCTGACAACTCCTGCGCAATGTCGAGCGAATGCGTCGACAGGAATACGGTCGCGCCGCGCTTCGTCTCGTTCCGCAGCACATCCTTTAACAACCGAATGCTGCGCGGATCCAGTCCGACCGTCGGCTCATCCACGATCAGCACCTCCGGCTCATGCAAGAGCGCCGAAGCGAACACCGTGCGTTGCCGCATGCCGTGCGAATAATTCTGCGTCAGATCGTCTACGAAGGAGGTCAGGCTGAATAGTTCGATCATCTCCTCGATGCGGCGATTCGCCAGGTTGCCCGGCATGTGATACATGTCGGCGATGAATCGCAATACCTCGCGCCCCGTCAGCTTTTCGTAGAGGTACGGCGTGTCGGGAACGTAGCTGATGCGCTGGCGCGCTTCCTGTCCATCTTTTTCGAGATCGTAGCCGGCGATGCGGATGGTGCCGGTGGTCGGGAAGAGCAGGCCGCACATCATCTTAATGGTGGTGGTCTTGCCCGCGCCATTGGGCCCGAGGAAGGCGAAGAGTTCGCCGCGCGGGATGATGAGGTGCAGATCGTTGACCGCGATCTTGTTGCCGTAGCGTTTGCTGATATGCAAAAGTTCGATCATGGATGGTCGTGCCCGTTTAGCCTCGCCTCCCAGAGCCGGGTGGACAGAATCCAAAGTCCGATGACTGGATCCAGTCCGCCGCCTCTGCGAGGCGGGGCTAAACGCTTGAATTAGTTCGGTATGCGTCGCAACGTCAGTTCCTTGCCCAGGACGGCCACCTCGCGCTGGATCACCAGTCCGTCGCGTTTGCGCACCCACACACGCGCGACGACATCCTTGTGGGCATCATAATACTCGACCAGGAAGCAGCCGACTTCTTTCTTGTCCCACGTCAAGGTCGTGGACTTCACCTGGGCAATGAGCGACGGCGTCCGCACCTGCTTGAACAGGTCCGCCGCGAACTGATCCTTGATGCCGCTCGACGGATCGAACGTCGTCTCGGTCCACGTCTGGCCTTCGTGCAACCCACGCAGCCGGCTGACCAATTTCAGCGAACTGACGACGTTCGGCTGACTGGTCATGTCGATCTCGCCGAGTTTGAAATCCTTGAATTCCTTGTCATTGAGATAGAGACGCGGCTTCAATATCTTGTCGACCACGTCCCCTTTGATGTCGATGTTGTTGCGTTCGAACACCACCTTCATTTCCATCCCGAGTAGTTTATTATCCTCAGCGACTCGGTCCTTGGTTTCAATGGCACGCAGGCCGGGAAGGTAGCGATCATCATCGAAATGGAACGCCGAGTGAAATTCGTATGCCCGGCCTTCGAGCGCGTTGATCTTGGAGGTGGCGCTGCCGATGCGCTTGCCGTCGGCATACATGGTCCAGCCCACGAGCGGCGAGCCGATCTCGTCGGTGAGATCGATGGTGACCGTCGGCGCAATCTCCGCCAGCATCATCGGCACGACTTCCTGATAGAGGAGCAACCCGGTCATCGTGAGCCAGAATGCGATGATGCCCGCGGAAATAAGACGTGAAGGCATGCGCGACTCCATCCTACTGAAACTGCTTGCGTGCCGCCGCAGCTACAGGTATTTTCAGTAGATCATTGTTGCAAGCCGATCGGACATGTTCAAGCCAAAAGGACGCGGAACGATGCGTAAGCTGCTACCTCTCCTCCTCGCCGCCGGTTTCGCCACGTGCGCGATTAGCGCCGACCCAACGCTTGCCCAGGACAAGGACAAGAAAAAGGAGAAAGCCCCCTACGCTCCGCCGGACAAGCTCTTCCCGCCCAGCGCGGACGTGATGAAACAGATCGAAACGAAGACGGTCCAGCTGGCCGCGAAGATCGAGGAGCTGCGCAAAAACCCGAAGAACGTGTGGCTTTTGCCCGACGTCGAGATCTACCTGCGCGGCGCTCGCAACATCGTCCGCTTCAACGAATGGTTCAGCAAGGCGAGCGGCCAATGGACCCTTGATGTGCTGGACCGAGGCATCGAACGCGCCGACCAGCTCGCCGCCGGCAAGTCGCCCTGGACCACGCTGGAGAAGCGGAATGTGCTGCGGGCGTATCGCTCAAGCGTTGACGGGACGGCGCAGCCGTACGGCGTGACGTATCCGTTGGAGTATGGCAAGGATCCGAAACGCAAGTGGCGCGTCGATATCGTCCTGCACGGTCGCAATTCGTCGCTGACGGAAGTTGCGTTCATCAATTCGCACAATGGGAAGAAGAAGATCGATCCAGCCC
>DASRSQ010000786.1:0-3014 GCA_035656475.1 Gemmataceae bacterium
TCCGCGCGTGCTGACCGCGATGGCGACCCCGCTGCTGGGACATCTCGATCCGCAGTTCCTCGTCCTCATGAACGAGACGCAGGAGATGCTGCAGCAGGCGTATATGACGAAGAATCGCCTCACGCTGCCGATCAGCGCGACCGGCATGGCCGGCATGGAAACGTGCATGGTCAACCTGCTCGAACCGGGCGACAAGATCGTCGTCTGCGTCTCCGGCTTCTTCGGCACGCGCCAGTTCGAGATCGCCCAGCGCACCGGCGCCCAGGTGACGCGCCTCGATGTGCCATGGGGCACCGTGTTCGACATGAACCAGATTCGCGACGTGTTGACGAAGGTTCGTCCCAAGGTGCTGTCGATCGTGCACGCGGAGACGTCGACCGGCGCCTGGCAGCCGATCGAGCAGCTCGGCAAATTGTGCCACGAGTTCGGCACGCTGTGCATCGTCGACGCGGTGACGTCGCTCGGTTGCGTGCCGCTCAAGCTCGACGAGTGGGAGATCGACGCGGTTTACAGTTGTTCGCAGAAGGGGTTGAGCTGCCCGCCGGGGCTGTCGCCGGTGTCGTTCAGCGACCGGGCGGTGGAGGCGATCGGCAAGCGCAAGTCGAAGGTGCAGAGCTGGTATCTCGACATGACGCTGGTGCAGCATTACTGGGATTCGGAGCGGTTCTACCATCACACGGCGCCGATCACGATGATCTACGCGCTCCGCGAAGGCCTGCGTCTGTTGCACGAGGAAGGTTTGGAGCCGCGCTGGGCCAGGCACGTGCGCAACCACAAGGCGCTGAAGGCGGGCCTGAACGCGATGGGCCTGGAGTACTCGGCGGCGGAGGGACATCAGTTGCCGCAGCTCAACGCGGTGAAGATTCCGGCCGGCGTCGACGACCTGACGGTGCGCAAGAAGCTGCTAAACGATTTCGGCATCGAAATCGGCGGCGGCCTCGGCGACTTCAAGGGCAAGGTCTGGCGCATCGGCCTGATGGGACACAATTCGCGCCCCAACTGCGTCTACCAGATGCTCGGCGCCCTCGAGCAATGCCTGCTCAGCGTCGGCTGCAAGATCACGCCCGGCGCGGGTGTGGCCGCTGCGAACAAAGTGTATGCGGGGTAGTCAATCAAGCGTCGTTCTCGCCCGCTTGACGGTTTATCGCACCGAACGCCTTGCAATCGCCCAACGTCCATACGGCGACCACGTGGCTAAACCGCCGAGCGGACGAGTACGACGCTTTGTCTGGCGACCACGTTTTCTGGTACTCAATCATTTCCCATTGCATCTCGGGCGGCCACCTTTTTCGCCGTGAACATGGTCCAGGCATTTTACATCATTCATACAATGTTCCAAAGTCTGATCCCGGGGGCTCGGAGTACCTCGCCCCTGGGCTTTCGAGCAACGACAAAGGACGGCCCCATGGCGGACGCCATCACCAAACGCAGTGCCGACTATTCCCAGTGGTATCTCGACATCGTCAAGCACGCCGGCATGGCCGAGAACTCGGATGTGCGTGGCTGCATGGTCATCAAGCCGCATGGCTACGCGATCTGGGAGAAGATGCAACGCGGCCTTGATCGCATGTTCAAGGACACCGGCCACGTCAACGCCTACTTCCCACTCTTCATACCGAAATCGTTTCTCGCCAAGGAAGAGGAGATGGCCGAGGGCTTCGCCAAGGAATGTGCCGTCGTCACGCATCATCGGTTGAAGGCGGTCAAGGGCGAGGGGCTGATCGTCGATCCGGATTCCAAGCTCGAAGAGCCGTTGATCATTCGGCCCACGTCGGAAACGATCATCTGGAACACGTATCGCAACTGGGTTCAAAGCTATCGCGATCTGCCGCTCCTGATCAATCAGTGGGCGAACGTAGTACGCTGGGAGATGCGGACGCGTCTATTCCTGCGCACGGCCGAGTTCCTCTGGCAGGAAGGCCACACCGCCCATGCGACGCAGAAGGAAGCGGAGGACGAAGCACACCAGATGCTGGAAGTGTATCGCCGTTTCGCCGAGGACTGGATGGCGATGCCGGTGTTGACCGGGCCGAAAAGCGATGGGCAGAAGTTCCCGGGGGCGATTTACACCCTGTGCATCGAGGCGATGATGCAGGATCGCCGGGCGCTGCAGGCGGGGACGAGCCATTTCCTCGGCCAGAATTTTGCGAAGGCGTTTGACGTCAAGTTTCAGTCGCAGGCGGGGCAGCTCGAATATGCCTGGGCGACGAGCTGGGGCGTGTCGACGCGTCTGATCGGCGGCCTGATCATGTCGCACTCCGACGACGGCGGCCTGGTGCTGCCGCCGCGGCTGGCGCCGATCCACGTCGTCATCGTGCCGCTCGGCAAGAGCGATGAGGAGAAGGCGAATTCGCTGAAGGCGGCGGAGGGGCTCAAGCAAACGATCACGCAATTGCCGCGCGATGATTTCTTTGGCTACGAGCCGTTGGCCGTCGAGATCGACAAGCGTTTCAACCTTGGCCCGGGGCCGCGTTTCATCGACTGGGAGATCAAGGGAGTGCCGATCCGCATCGAGCTTGGCCCGCGCGATCTCGCCCAGCAAACGTGCGTCATGGCTCGCCGCGACTTCCCGGGCAAGGAAGGCAAGACGGTCGGCGTGCCGATGGCCGAGGTGCCGACGAAGATCGTCGCGCTGTTGAAAGAGATTCAGAAGAATCTGTTCGACCGGGCGAAGAAGTATCGGGACGCCGCGACGTATGAGGTCAACTCGTACGACGAGTTCAAAAAGCAAATCGAGGAGCCCGGCGGTTTCCTGTGGGCCCACTGGGACGGCACGCGCGAGACGGAGGAAAAGATCTCCGCCGAGACGAAGGCGACGATCCGCTGCATCCCGTTTAGCCGGGCGAAGGAGCCGGGCAAGTGCATGGTGACGGGCAAGCCGTCGGAAGGCCGCGTCGTGTTCGCGAAGGCGTATTGATATCGGCCCAAGCCCCACCATGAGCGCAGCGATTGGTGGGGGTAGCGCTTGCAAGGACAACCCCCACCAATCGCTGCGCTCATGGTGGGGCTTGGGA
>DASRSQ010000787.1:0-3848 GCA_035656475.1 Gemmataceae bacterium
AGCGTCCGCCGAACGATCTCAATGTGTACCTTAGGATGCGGTCTGGACGCGGTAGCACTCGAGTGCCGTCTGCCGTTCCGAGAAACCGAAGCTAGATCAGATTTCATTTGCCCGCGACTCCCTCCGAGAGACTGCCGACGAACCGTTCCAGGGTCTCCTGCTCCGCCTCTTCAACCGTCAGGCCGTCAGCATCGCCTCCACCTCTGTTTCCACCTTGCCCAAGGACGTGCCGTCGGCCTTGCTCAAAAGAACTCAATGACATCAGCCGCCGGCGCGCGTCGCTGGCGTGTCGGTTTGGTCTGCGGACGTGCTCCGCGCGACGCGAGAAACGCCTCAAAATCGGCCCGATGGATGCGCCAACGCGGTTGGCAACCGCGTGTGCTGGCGACGTTCGCCGCCCTCAGTTCACCGTTTTTGATCCACAGCCGGACCTTGGCCGCGTCGACACCGACCTCCTTGGCGGCCGCCGGTGGGGTCAAGTAGGACACGATCATTGGCTCGCCCCTTTGCGCTGCCTGGCCTCCTCGGCCTGCCTCGCGGCAACGGCTGCGCGGTAGAGCTTGCGGAGTGCGGCCAACTCCTCCCGACATGCGACGATGCGCCGCATTACCTCTTCGGGTTTGGGCAGAGTGCCCTGCGAAGTAGTCAGTGCAGTGTTCATGGCCGAAGGCTAACACTGCATCGCTTGGCTAACGTTTGCGCTAGCGCTTGTTTTTCGCTTGCCGCTTTCGCGCTGGCGGCGTCGCTCGGTCCCTGGATTTCCTCTTGCCGTTCATGTCGAGCCACCAAACGGCGTGACGTCCCCTCCCGTGCTGTTGCACAGGCTGCGCGTCCCCAGGCAGTGAAAGCTTGGCGACAAGGTGCGCATTAACCTGGGAAAGCACCCCGCGAACGTTAGAGCGCTCTGGTTCGTAACCCTGCCAGACATCGTCGATGATTGCTTCGATCGTCAGCCGGATCCCACGCCTTGCCGCCTTTACCAGGCACATGAGAACATCGCGGTGTCTACCGCTGAGCAAGCATTCGGTCCCCTTGTACGAGTAACCGCCCGCTGGAAATGCCCAGTCAGGCGGCCATTGGTCTCCCTCTGGCGTTTGAGACGTCGGTGGTATCGTGTCTCGCTCTGCCTGTGCCGTCGAAACCGACCTCTCCTTGGCTTCGTCCAAATCCTCACGAGGCGGCGATGCCTCTTGTGCGGACTTTTCGACTCGCTCGAATTCGCGCCACTCGCGGCGCACCCCGGCCCACGTGCTCTCGAAGTGATCGCTGTTCAGTCCAGTCTTGCGCAGGGCACCCGCCATATCAGGCCAGTAGGTATGGCCACGTTCGCGAATATGCTCCAGCATTTTGGCCAGCTGAGCGGCGCGCTTCTCACCTGGCTTGAACCGCCTCACGTCGTAGTGCACGACCTTGTCGTCATCAGTGTGCGGACGCTCGACATAGTCGAAGTCGTCCACCCCACGCTCTGGCTCCGCAAACAGGAACCTGGCGTCGGCGTCAAACCACTCGAGCGCCGTGATTGCAACGTCGTGTGCCAAGTCGCAGGTGAGATGATGCCATGAGATGTTGCGTAGCTTTAATCCGGGCAGTCGAGCCCCATCTGGTGTGCATCCCGAGGGAGGGCAAAGCTCTAGGTGCTTCCTGATGTCGGCGTCGAAAAGAAGCTTATCGACGCACTGGAGTAGGATGGACAGATGATGGCAGGCTGAATCGGCGCTCCGCCATCCCACCTGCGCACTGTCGTGATTCGCTATAGCGACAAGAGACTCTGCGTCAGTTAGCGCGCGGCGGAAAAGTTGCAGAATGTCCTTGTCAGGTGACTTCGTCATGGTGGTGTCCATCCCAAGGCGGGTCGAGCCGCGGCCATCGCATGTCGAGGAAGCCAGCCACCGGATTCTGTCGCCGATTCCCGATGCGGTCGACGTCCCGCCGCTTATTCTAGTGCCGATTCAGGCGCTTGCGATGGCGTCGGCTCAATCGTCCAGCCGCCGTCCGGCGCCTGGTCGGGGCGGTCCGTCGTTGCCAGCCAATCCCTGACGTAGTCGCTCACGGCCACTAGCCGTTCATCGCTGATGCGCTCGCGGTACTGAGCGGCCATTGACGGGTCGCTGTGGCCCATGATGGAGTCGACGGCTACCTGATCCTTCGACTCGCCGGCGACCGTTTCAAACGTGTGGCGGAGGGCATAGAAGCCTAAGCCGGGACGGTGCATCTCCAGTTCATCGAGCAGTTTGCGGGTTTCCTTGGTGACGGGATTGTCGACGTTGGCTTTGACTTCGTTAGGCTTCTCAGGATCCTCGGACAGCCGCGGTGACTTGGCCCAGCACTTGCCGTACTTCGTGACGAACACCATGCCTTCGGCCGTTTTCTCGCGCGCGGCTGGCCTTGTCTTCAGTGCGGCCTCGATGGCTGCGATCGTCTCCGGCCACAGTTTGCATCGACGCTTTATGCCTGTCTTGGGTCGCGGATAGTTGACCCAGCCGCCCTTCAAGTCGAGTGCCGTGACAGGCAGCGTGGCGACGTCGTGGTTGCCGAAACCAGCGTTGATGCCGAGTAAGATCATGGCCTTCAGCGGCATGGCCGCAGCAGCGATGAGTCGGCGCAGCTCGTCGGCTTCGAACATCCGCAGCCCCTTCTCATTGCGGACCATGCGGAGCGTTTTCTTGTTGGGCCGCTTGAAGGTCTGCCCGTACCGGACGGGCCGGTCTATGAGGCCGGAATCGTATGCGTACTTGAACAAAGACCGGCACCGTTGGATTTCATTGCCCAGGGCAACCGGTCCATAGGTCTTGGCGATGTTCTTTCGCAGTCGCTCAAAATCATCTGCCACAAGATCGACGACCACGCGTCCCTTCCCGAACGCCCCAAGCACGCGGGCGCACGTCGCGTGGTAATCAGCGAAAGTCCGCGCGGTCAACTCGCCAGTGTCAACGAGGTGCCGCTTGGTGGTCAGGAAGCGGTTGACCAACTCGCGGAGCGTTAGGCCTTCCGTCCTGGTGCGAGGTCGCCTGCCCTCCCGCAGATCATCGACCTGCAATTCGTAAAGTTCCAACGCCTCCTGCCACCGGGTGCCATCATCGCGATCCCACCTGCCGAAGAAGTACAGTTTCTCGCGAATCTTCTTCGCCCAGCGCCCAGTGGCGTGCGGGAACAGTGGATACTCTGGGTACGGCAGCAGGTGTTCGCGCACCGTTTGTCGGCGCTTCGGACGCCTAACCTTGCTGGCCTTTTTCTTGTCGGTTACTTTGACGTTGGCTTTGGCCATCGACGGGGCCCTCGGAGTCACAAGGTGTCAAAAGTGGTGTCACCCACACGATACCGTGACCGCCCGAAACGTCAAGAAACCTCGTAAAAATGGCCTATTTGCGCCTGTAGCTCAGGGGATAGAGCAACGGTTTCCTAAACCGTAGGTCGCAGGTTCGAATCCTGCCAGGCGTACTGAACTAAGTGGCCGCAAGTCAGTGACTTGCGGCTTTATTGTTGCGCTCGGCGTCATGGGCGCCGAAGGCTCGGGGGACAAAACCCCGGTGTGTCGGCATGCGGGGCACAGACTCGCGGCCGTCTCCGATCGCCAGTAGGCGGCCGTCTGCCCTTCCCCGCGTCAGCCATCCAGCCGAGCCAGGCGCAAATAGGCGTCTCGACAGCCGCCAAGCCGCCGTCAGCTTCCCAAATCCATTTCTTGCAAGGTCCTGGCAAGGTTGATCGATTCCAGCTCCTCATCGGGATGTTCGAGGAGCGCTCGTAGCGACGGGTCGATCAGCTCTTCCATCCATTCGCCCAGCCGCAACGCCTGCGGCCTCTCTGGATACCGCTCGTATGCGTTGAGAAACACCTCTTCGACCGCGTCG
>DASRSQ010000788.1:0-7326 GCA_035656475.1 Gemmataceae bacterium
GCCTTCTGTTTCTCGCTGCGGTCCTTCACACGTTGAGCTTCGATTACGTCTTACGGACGAGATTGAGCGGCACCAACCTCAGCTTGTTCATACTCGAAGAATGTCCAATTCCGCACATCGACGAGAAGAACGCTACTGACCGTGCGATTTTTGAGCGAGTCATTTGCGCTCTAGCGTCAATGACGTTTATCCACCGGCGCTTCGCCCCCGAGTGGTTACGGTTGAAGTGCTTGTACGGCGATCTCGGAAAAAAGGAATGGAAACGCTGGTGGGCTGTCACTGAGGCCGACCGACTGCGCCTGCGAGTGGAAACTGAAGCCCTTTGTGCCCACCTTTACGGTCTCGATCCAAAAGACTTCGGCTGGATCGTCAGAGATGATCGGAAGGACTCGAAAGGGTTTTACCGAGTGAACCGCCAACTTCCGTTCCGAGAGCGGCTCACTGGATTAGCCGCTGGCGCGTTCGGAGCGCTCAAGAAAGGCAAGTGGTCCGCCGAATCCGCCGCCGATCTGACAAACAGCGAATTCTTCGAGATCATCGGCATCCCTGAGATGACCACCGGCAACGAACCGCTCATTCGCAAGCGCGACGGTTGCCATCGTTGGAAGCCGGAAGAGTTCGGCAAGGACGACCCACGCTACGGCTGGACATGGGAGCATTGCTGGCAAGACGCCGTGGCGATCCTCGGCAGCGAGGACGCAGTGCAGAAGTACATCGACGGCGAGACCGACAAGGGAGAAGAATCCCAAAATCAACAGCACGATGGTCCGACCGACTTAATCGGTCGGCCCGCAATCGTAAAGTCAACGCAAGGAAAACTGTTTTGAGCGAGACCGAAATGCCAATTTTCTTTCACGGAACACGGCGAGCACATGCCACTGCAATGGTAGGACCAGCCGGAGGAATTGGGGCTATTGACGTAACCCTAGGTGGCGGCGAATTCGGGCGTGGCTTCTACACGCAGGACTCGAAATCGAATGCCCTTACATGGGTGCAGCACTTGCCTGCGGTACACCAACCATGTGTGCTTGAGGTTGAGATTGACGATCAACAGTACGCTGCCCTGATCAAGCGAATTCTGGACCGAAAACGAGCTCTACGGCTCACAGCACGATTGCGAGCGAAGGGTACCGTCAGAACGCACCTTGAAGGGGTCGATGTGGTGATCGGCCCATTGAACGGCTCCAATTGGATCGAGCAGCAGAAGTTCGAGTCGGTAAACGCCCAATCGCTCCTCAATGGCCCTCACACACAACGGAGGGTGGCATGACAATTCAAGAACTGCCCTTTCTGCATTTTATGGTGCGATTTGGGGCTGGTCGAAATAGTCATCTGGTTGCCCCTATGGAAGCAGAGGATGCTCATTCAGGCGGAAGCTTCGTTGCACCTCTGGCAGCGAATGGTCGCTTTTTTCCAGTTTACCGCTTTCATTTTGCAATTTACCTCGGACAAGGAGAGTTCGTCAAAGACAACCAGACTAAAATGTTGTTCAACGGTTTGGCGATCGCGACGTTATTCGATAGACGTGAGCACCTCTTGTTCACCTTCGAGTTGCCGGGGCCGGAACCGTGGTGGCCGTTTGAGTTCTGGCCTCGCTTGCCTAGGGTGCTACGCCATCATGACGAGTTCTATTTGCCCTATTTCCGTCGAGTGCCCCGCCGTGGTCCAGTGTTGTACGGAGGTGGGTTTCACCATCAAGATTTTAAGTACGCTTTTGCCGAAATTGAGCCAACTGAACCGAAGATTCTGGATGAGATTCTGAATGACTTCCTTATCTCTCTCATAGGCTGTGATCCCCATACGAAATACGAGCGAAAACAGGGTTGAGTATTCCTCTTAAGGTGTTGTATCCATGACGATTATTGTTGAGCGCGAGACGAAGATCCGCACCGCCAAATCGGGACCCGTGCGTACATTTGGTGACTACGACAAGAGAAGGGATATGAATGACGAACAACTTGTTGCCCTCTTCGATCGGGCGTGGCGTGCCGGACTCGAACATGCCATCGTACATCTTTCATTGCCCTGTGATTACAACGTTGCGTCGGCTCGTCTAAAGGAGCGACAGCGCGAATTTCTACACTCCGACGAGGAACACCGGCAGTTTCGATATCAAGAAATGGAGTTTATCGTTCAGCTGAGGCCAGCCGAAAAGACCAGCAAAGAATTGACCCAGCTTTGGAAGGTACAGAGCGGCGACGATTATCCAAAGACGATCTTTGTCACATTTGGAACAGTGGAGGAGCGCCAACGCTTCAGGGACATTGCAAGCAGGCTCGGGTGGCACGACGAAGAACTTGCCTTGTCGCTTTTGCGGGACTTCATGGCTAAGTTCGACGTTTTGGTCCCCTCGAAAAAGACGCCAGAGGAGTAATCGACATGCCGCTCAATCCGATTCAATTTGCTCACGGCGTTTGCGACGAGTTTCTGCGGTACTTGTTCTCGGCCTTCCCGCTCACAGACCCGGAAATGGCGGCACAAGCGCGGAAGCTTCTAGAACGCCCTTCGTCGCTTGACATCCCGCTGGTCAAGGGGCCATTCGTCTCGCTGTCCGAGGCATTTGCCAAGGGCGATACCATTGAGAACCTCGCCAGTGGTGGACGGCTTCATTCGGTCATGCCGGGGCTGATTGGCTACCCGACCATGTACCTCCACCAGCAGCAAGTCTTCGACGCGGTGAAAGCTGGGCAGCACGTTCTCGTTGCGACGGGCACCGGATCAGGAAAAACCGAATCTTTCCTCTATCCGATTATTGACGACCTGCTGCGCCAACGAGATCAAGGAATCAACACTGGGCTGGCAGCAATCCTCGTCTACCCAATGAATGCCCTTGCCAACGACCAGTTGGACCGGCTACGTGACATGCTGGGCGGCACGGGGATCACCTTCGGCCAGTGGGTCGGCACGACGCCCGATAAGGGATCCGGTGTCATCGTCGAGAGGTTCAATGGCTCGTCTCGCCAAGCATATCTTGGCGATCGCAAAAAACGCAAAGAAGACGCGGCGCGTGAGGACCGGGCCGTCAATCCACTTGCGCCACCCGAAGAGTGCTGTTCCGAAGAGGAGATCGGCGACCGAAAGCCGCGCATCCTGCTCACGAACTACCGGCAATTGGAAGTGCTGATGACGCGAATGCCAGATGTGGCATTATTCGCCGAGGCACCACTGAAGTACCTCGTCTTCGATGAGGCTCACACATACAGCGGAGCGAGTGGGGCCGAAGTCGCCTGCCTGATCCGTCGCCTGCGGGCTCTGGCTGGAAAGACCGCCGATGAAATCACCTGCATCGGCACGTCGGCAACGCTTGCTGACCCAACCAAGAAGGACGCCGACAATGAGGATACGGCCCGGCGCTTTGCTTCGCGTTTCTTTGGAGTCGATTCAGCGAAGGTGAAACTGGTCGGCGAGTCGTATGTCGCTCGTGAGTGGCCCAAGCAACGTTACAAGCCGCCCCCTCCAGCCGTGGTCGGGAACGACCGCATCAGCAGAGTGCTTGATGCCGTCACCGAGCCGGTGAATACCCAAGAACTCAAAGGCATCGTTGAGGAATTGACGGGCCAGACCTTCCAGCCGGGGGAGGACTGGCAGGAGGCATTATTCGAACATCTCGTCACGAACGAGTACGTTTTTCAGGCGACACAGATCCTCAAGCACCCCAAGCGTTTGAACGAAGCCGCATGGAATACTTCACAGCGGTTGACACTGGGGAGGCTCCCCGAAGGAGACCGACCGAATTCGGAACTCTTGTGCTACCTCGTGCTCGGTGCTGCGGCGCGCAAAGGCGGCGACTCGCTACTGAGGCCAAAAGTTCACTTCTTCCTACGCGGCCTCGACGAAATGGTGGTGGCGCTCGACGGCAGCGAGAACGAGCCGAAGATTCAGTTGTTCCTGTCGTTGGCCGATGGAAAGGAGAAACATCCCGGTCGGCATGATGATGGCTTTTTCTCAGTGCTCACCTGCCGAAACTGCGGCCAACACTTCTTCGAGAAGTGGTACAAGGAGTTGAAGTTCAGCCGGGGCTCGAACAATCAGGTCAATGACTTCGAGCAAGGCATAGCGGCCCAAAATGACGATGGAAGCGACAACGCATGGTGGGCCACGGCCCCTGCCGAGCAAGGCACACGGATCAGAGCTACGAACCGCCTTCTCGAAGAAGCCGATGGTGGACCATCCGCCAAATCGAGCCGGTGGCAAAAGGCATTCTTCTGTCGCCAGTGCGGAGCAATGCACCGCAAGGCGTCGGCGCATTGCTTGGCCGATGGCTGCGGCCATCAGGAGCCTCTCATTCCCCTGATTGTGTTTGGTTCTGGGTTGTCGTCGTGTCCCTCCTGCAGTTCGCTCGCATTTCGCATCGGTGGCCGGGAGATCGAACCCGCCCGCAAAGTGCAGGCCGTCACGGTATCCGACGTTCACATCTTGGCGCAGGCGATGATTAACGCCGCCCCGGAAGGGCACAAGAAGCTCATTATCTTCGCCGACAGCAGACAAGACGCCGCTTTTCAAGCTGGCTGGATGCAGGACCACGCCCGCCGCATCCGCCTGCGGCACATGATGTACTCGATCATCGCCAATAGCCCGACCCCGCTGCCGACTGACGGCATCACCGACAAGCTCATGGAGATGTTCCGCAAGGAGCAGAACCTCATCGACGCCTTGTTGCCAGAACTAACAGGAGAAGATGCACCCGCCGTCTTTGGCCACAACAAGTGGGTGCCGATCCATAAGGCGCTGCGGTTCATGGTTCTGCGTGAGTTCACGACTGGCGTGCGCCGCACCGACTGCTTGGAGTCGATGGGGCTGGCCCGAGTCGTCTATGAAGGGCTTACGCCACAAAGCCAAGGCGTGAAGGCGCTTGCTCAAACGCTTGGGATTTCTCCCGAAGAAGCTGTCGATGGCGTGTCCTTGATTCTCGACAACTGGCGGCGGAACCGCATCCTCTACGACCGGGCGGACCAGATCTTCTCCAAGTACCACGCCAAGGACGACCCCTACATTCAGGCTGGGCTGTTGCCGTTGCGAGATTTTCGGCCCGAAGGGTTCCTCCTCAATCCCGACAAGGCCAACAAGTACGCGCGCAGTTTAATCGCCCAGCGCGGAGCCTCGGCGGTGCAGGCGCTCATGAAAAAATGGGCCAGCCATCCGAATACGGTTGATGTTGATGCCTGTGCCGCGATCCTATGGGAGTTGTTGACGGAAGAGACGAAGCTGCTCGCACGAGTGACCTTGAGGTCGCAGAATGAGAAACCGCTGGCAGGCGATGTGTGGCAAGTGAACCTTGAGCGATTCGTCGTGGAGCCCTGCAACGTGCGGATTCGCTGCTCGACCTGTCAACGGCTTGCCGTGCGGCCTGCGCCCAAGGAGACCTGCACCCGCCACCACTGTTCCGGCTCGACTGTCACCGAGCAGCCCGATCAGGAAAACTACGATGTTTGGCTGATGGGCCGACCGTTCGTGATGGTCAGCGCCGAGGAACATACGGCACAAGTTCCCGGCGAGACCCGCAATCGAATCGAGAACGACTTCAAGTCGAAACACGGGCGCACGAATTGCCTCGTCGCCACGCCCACGCTGGAAATGGGCGTCAACATCGGCGCGCTCGACATGGCACTGATGCGGAACGTCCCGCCCAAAGCGTCGAATTACTGGCAACGTGCTGGGCGCGCTGGCCGTGAGGAACGCATGGCGGTTGTAGTCACGTACTGCCGCCGCTCGCCCCATGATCGGTATTTCTTCGATGAGCCTCTGCGGATTCTCGGCGGTGTGATCGAGGCCCCGACCTTCAATCTTCGCAATCCGCTGATGGTGGCCAAGCACATTCGCTCGGGCATCCTGTCCGAACTACTGCTGCGGTCGCGGCAAGCCGGTTTCGAAGCTGAGCGCATCAAGGATGTGCTCAAGAGCCTGTTCCCGACGTTCATTCGCACCTACCTGCTCGATGACGAAGACCGTTTTCGAGATCGGCCCACGAGCAGTGCGCCGCTTTCACAGCTTCTCGACGAACTGAAAGGGCCAATGTCCGACCGGATGGCGAACCTGTTTGCCCAGCACTGGCCTCAAGAGGCGGCGGAACTTGCGAATCGTGAGAACATTGAGATGACCGTGGCTCAGTCCGCAGCCGACCTCGATGTGGTGCTCAACAGGTTGCATCGACGCCTTACGTGGGCCAGATCAACCCGTGCCGAATTGCACAAGAAGAAAGACGCTCAGATAATCGAGAAGGAAGAGGAACAACTCCTGCGGCGCTGTGACGAGTTTATCAACTCCATCGTGAAGTGCGAGAGGGCCACCTACACGCTGACCGTGCTCGCCAACGAGGGGTTCCTGCCGGGATACGGTGTCTACGAAGGCGGCATCAAGGCCTCGGCACGCCGTACCTTTACGCGCGGCGCTGGTCCTCGGGCGTTCGAGTTGTCTCGCAGCAATGTCGTGGCCTTACGGGAGTTCGTGCCCGGCAATCGCCTATACGCCAACCGCGGCACGTTCTTCGTGAGTCGATACCAACTTGGCGCTGACGAGCAGGCCCGTGTGCGCACTCTTCACGTGAACGTCACAAAGGGGTACGTTGCCCAGCATTCCGGTGATTCGGCCTATGGTCAATCGGGCGGCATAGCGATTGATGCATTGCCTCTTACGGATTTGGATCTTGCCCATGAAAGCCGAATCACCGAGGACGAGAACCTGCGATTCTCCATGCCCGTGCTGGTGCTTGGGCGCTTGCGAAGACGCAATCGAGGCGGCAAGGCGTTCAAGATCGGTGATCAGGAAGTCTGCCACCTACGGGGACAGGGAATAGAACTAGTTAACATCGGAGAGTCAGGTCGAACAAAGCAAGGAGAACTCGGTCATTGGATCTGTCAAGTCTGCGGAGCGGCCAAGACTCCATACGCGGTGCCAGCGGAGCTTGCTCAATTTCTGAAGATCCACAAAGAAAGGTGTGGACGCGATCCGTCTCGCTTGGCTCTTTCTGTGCAGGCCGAAGTGGATATGCTTCAGTTTCATTCCGTCGCCGATGATGGCGTAGGCATAAACATCGGAGAGGCATTGCGGACGACCGCTACCCGCCTGCTTGACATGGGACCGGACGATCTGCAGCTTCTCGTCATTCAGAAATCGGACGAAACGCACGACCTATTGATCTATGACCCCATGCCCGGTGGCTCGGGTTTGCTCGAACAAATGCTGGCGCGCTGGCAGGAACTCATCAAGACTGCCAAGGAACTTTTGGCCGGGTGCGTACATGCCTGCGATACGGCATGTTACGCTTGCCTGAAGACCTTCCGCAACCAATTCCACCACAATCTGCTGAATCGACACAAGGCGTTCGAA
>DASRSQ010000789.1:0-8664 GCA_035656475.1 Gemmataceae bacterium
AATTCAGCGCTGACCGATGCGAAGCTGCACGAGGATGAGAGCGTGGTAGCGGAGTCGAATTCCAGTCACGGACAGAATGAGTCGCTGACAGGGGACAACCACCGAGAAATGGGAGGGCACAGAGATCACGGAGAGAGACCAACACGAACGCGCTTTCTCGAAGCTTCTCGAGGCAGCGCGGGCATGGTTACTCGGTTTCTCTCTGTGGCCTCTGTGCCCTCCCATTTCTCGGTGGTTGTCCTCGGTCAGCGACTCATTTCTATCGGCGAGTTGAAATCAACTCAACTATTTCGCGGCGTTTGGAGGGCTGTCGATTTTGAAGTCGGCGCTGGTGGTGCCGCCCGGGGGAACATCGAAAGTGCGGGTGCTGTTTACGTTGTACTCGGCCGGAACCTTTTCGACGCGTGGCTTGGGGTCAGCGCCTGCGGGGGCATCGGTGCCCCCTTCGATGGCGGAGATCGATATCTTGTGTTTGCCGACGACTGCGCCTTTGATGTTGGAGTCGGTGGTGAGGGCGAGCGAATACTGCCCGCTGGCGTCCGTGACGCCGGACGAGGACGGGCCCGGGGCGCCCTTGTTTTCAGCAGGGGTGAAGGTCACGGTCGCCCCCGCCAGGGGCTTCCCGTCCAGGATGACTTTGCCCGAGACGGGAACCGTGGAAACGCCGCCGCAACCCACGAGAATGAAAATAAAACCGATGGCAAGAAGCTGCCTGCGCATGGTGAAACCTTGTGAATGAGGGAAAGAAAAAGCTCCCTGCACGCTGGGACAGGGAGCGAGAGCGAAGTCAAACCAAAGATCAATAATCGAGGCTGACCGACTCACCATTACGAATGGTGGAGGACGCCGTGTAGACGCCATACGCGATGCTGTTGGAGACAAAGCGGACGGTGCCGTCGGCGAGGGCGAAGTTGGCGCCGCCATCGTGCTTACTGTGGAACGAATAGCGATTGCCCCAATCGCCGTAGGATGTGCTGTAGATGTCAACGAAGTTGAGCGGGATGGCGCAGGTGGCGTTGACGTAGTTGGGATACGCCCAGCCGCCGCAATGTTGGTCGGCTTTGTTGTCGGCGGACGAGGTGTGATAGCTTTCACCGATCATAAGGGTGTTGCTGGTACCGTCCGTGATGCTGACAAGGGTAATGATACGACTGCCATCGGAGCGGTAGAACATGCCATTGCCGGCATCGAGACCGTTGTTGCCTTTGGCAGGGTCAGAATAGTTGTAGGCGCTGTTGCTACTCCAGGCCCAGTTGGAGCCGGAGACGCCCTTGTAGTTCGTGATGCCCATGGAGATGCCACTGATGTTGGGCCAATCGGTGGCGGGATTGGGGGAATCGCCCGCGGCGGGGCAAATGAGCACGGGGATGACGGCGGCAATGCCGGCCTGTGCGTTTCCGAGCGTGCCGTTGGGGATATTGTATGTCGTCGCCAGCGGCCCCTGTTCGATGTAGGGCAGGATGCGGGCAATCCAGGTCCAGGTCGTATCGCCGCCGTAGGTGCTGTCCGTGCCCCAGCTGTATGCGATCGACTTGGCATTGGGCGGGATCTTCTTGTTGGCGTCGTGGTAGCTGTGGACAGCCAGTGCCAGCTGCTTGAGGTTGTTGGCACACTGCGTTCGCGCCGCCGCCGCACGAACCTTTTGCACCGCGGGCACCAGCAGCGCAATGAGGATGGCGATGATGGCGATCACCACCAGCAACTCGATCAGCGTGAACGCGGACCTCCGTTTGCAAAATCTCTTCATGGGTCTCCTCGAAAAAAGAAAAGATAACAAGTTGGGCGTACGTATTTGGCTTCGGAGAACATTCGTGAGAAGCAAAGATGTGTATTTGCTTCAATCTTCATCTAAACTACTCGACGGGATCAAACATCAATCTTAATCTAATTAATGCATGTGCCTCAAATCAAGCTTATTTCACATTATTTCGTGATTATTCATGAACGTGAGACAGGGGGGGCCTTCCTGATGCGGTGCGAAACCGGCTACCTGTGCGATGTTTGCGGCCAGGACGTTGAGGCCATGACCGACTCCGACCTGTATTTGCGCTACGTCATGGGCGAAGTCCATCCGCTCGCCCTGCCCCGCCAGCGTGAACGCCATATCCGCTGCAATCCCGCCATCGCCCAGTACATCGTCGACCCGGCGTTTGCCCCCGTTCCATGCGACGGAGCGTTCGCCAAATCGAACCTTGACGCGGAATACGTCCGCCAGCAGGAGGAACTGGTCACGCGCGCCTGGCGGCGTTTGCAGGAGATCCCGACGCTCGGCCTGGCGATCCCGGACTATCCGCTGCCCGAGGTACTGGCGAAATGGCGCCAAGTCTGAGGAGAAATACATAAGGGGGCTGATCCATTTTTTCCGGGTTGCCAGGTGACAAATCGGCGTTTCGCTTTTAGACTGGAGAATACGCTCACCTGCTGTTGGTCCCGTTTTTTGGAGGCATTCCCGTGAGTATTGTTCGCATCGGTCTGGCGGAAACGAAGAAGTTCGCGGAAGGCTACGAAGCCATCTTCGGGGGCAAGAAGAAGAAGGATGGCGAAGAGAAATCGCAGGCCAAGGACGATGCCGCCAAAAAAGCCAAGCCCAAGAAAAAAGCCAAGAAATAGCCCGCATTGTTGTCGAACTCTCTCGCCAATTCCAACGTAACAATTTGAGAAGCCGTGGCACGCTCCACTCCCTACGCCGACTGCTCCGACGAGGAACTCCTCGCCTTTATTCGGCAAGGCACGCGCGAGGCGTTCGGGGCGCTGGTGCGTCGCTATGAAGGCGCGCTGTACGGATACCTGCGCCGCTACCTCGGCGACAGCGACCTCGCGGACGACGTGTTCCAGAATACCTTCCTGCAAGTGTACACGAAGCTGCACCAGTTCGAGGCAGGCCGTCCGGTGCGGCCCTGGCTTTACGCCATCGCGACCAACCAGGCCATCGACGCCCTGCGAAGGCAGAATCGGCATCAGGCCTTGCAGCTTTATGCCGAGACCGAGGAGATGGGCGAAGCCGAGGGGCCGCAGCTGCTAGGCCTGCTGGAGACGCGCGAACTGGGGCCGATCGATCATCTGCAAGGAGAGGAACGCAAGCAACTGATCCGCTCCAGCGTCGATCGGTTGCCTGACTTTCTCAAGCAGGTCGTGCTGCTAGCGTACTATCAAGGGCTCAAGTACAAGGATGTGGCCGATATCCTCGGCATTCCGGTCGGTACCGTGAAGTCGCGTTTGCACACCGCGCTGTCGCGGCTGCAAGAGGCATGGAGTGCCGAGCCGGCGTTGCAAGACTAAGAGTCAACGATGGAAGAGCTATTCGTCGGCTATCTGCTGAATGCTCTCGACGAGCGCGAAACGCGCCAGGTCGAGGCGTATCTGGCGACCCATCCGGAAGCGCGCGATCAGCTGGCGCAGATGGAGCAGTCGCTGACGCCGCTAGCCGTCGATCGCGACGTGATCGAATCGCCGCCCCCTCGGCTCGCAGAGCGAACGCTGGCGCTGGTGGCCGAGCACATTTGTACGCCGGAGCGCGTGCCCGATCCCTTGCCCATCGCACCGCCAATCTCGCGTCAAGCTCTGTCCGGTCCAAGTTCGTGGTGGCGTCGGGCGGACGTCATGGTCGCCGCGTCGCTGTTAATCACCGCCGTCGGCCTGGCCCTGGTTGTTCTCGGGCGACTGCGCGGCCCGACCTCGGCTGCAATGATGCTCGAGTGCAAGAACAACCTTCGGCAATACTTCGTCGCGCTGCAGGAATATCGCGACGTGCATGGCCGGTTCCCGGACGTTGCCAAGGAATCGCCGCGCGATGTAGCCGGCATGGTCGTGCCGATCCTGAACGATGCAGGCGTGCTCCCCGATAGCACGTCGATTCGCTGTCCCGGCATGGGGGACGCGGTGTCGTGTCCATTCTCGCTCGACGGCTTGCGCAAGATGAGCGATGAGGACTTCGCCATGCACGCCACGTCCTTGTCGATGTGCTACGCGTATTCGCTCGGCCATCGCGATTCGGGCGGCATGATCCGCGGCCCTGGCGACGGAGTCCAGGCGACGTTCAGTCAAACCCCAATCATGGCCGATCGCCCGCCCGCCGAAGGCGTGAAGCTCAACAGCATCAATCACGGCGGCAACGGCCAGAACGTCCTGTTCGCCGACGGCCACGTCCAGTTCATGGGACGCACGCTCGGCACCGACGACATCTTTGTCAACCGCGCCAGCCTTGTCGCCGCCGGCCTCGACGCCGCCGACGTGGTGCTCGGCTACAGCTCGGCACGGACGCAGCCGTGATTTAGTTGGGTGGCGGAGTTCGCGCTCTCTCTTCGTTGCCGCCATGTGGCTGGAGGGTCGCAGGCGATTTCCCCTGCACGTTCGCGGGTAACCTTGTCTCCTCTTCTCCTTCAACAATCGATTGCCCTATGCACGCTTCCGCACGCGCCGTATCCTGAACACAAACAATCCATCTTCCCGTCTTCGAGAAATCCCATGGCGGCTCTGTCCGAGTTCACCGTTCACCTGCGTCCCCAGGACAACATCGCGGTCGTCACGCGCCCCATTCCCGCGGGCACGCAGCTGGACGGGTTGAACGTCGCCAGCCGCGTCAACATGGGGCACAAGCTTGCCCTCAAGCCGATCAAGAAGGGGGAGGCGGTCTACAAGTACGGCCAGATCATCGGCTTCGCGTCGAAGGACATCGCGCCGGGCGACTGGGTGCACGTGCACAACCTCGCCGCCGATGCGTTCGAGCGCGATTACGCGTTTTGCCAGGACTGTCCGCCGCGGACGCTCGCCAGCGAGACGCGCTATTTCGAAGGCTACGATCGCGGGCCGATGCGGGCGGATCCTTATCGTTATGGGACGCGCAACTACATCGCCGTCATCAGTACCGTCAACTGCTCGGCTCACACCAGCAAGTACATCACGCAGCGCTTTCACACGACCGACCTGCTCAAGCAGTTTCCGAACGTCGACGGCGTCATCGCGATCACGCACAAGGCCGGCTGTGCGATGCAGTACGACGGCGCCGACCATCGCCAGCTCGATCGCACGCTGGCTGGCTTCGCCCGGCACGCCAACATCGCGGCGTATATCCTCGTCGGCCTTGGTTGCGAGACGGGCCAGGCGATGCATCTGATCAAGGGCGAACATTTGATGCAGCTCGGCGTGAACGGCAAGGCCGCGCCGGTCGCCGACGCACCGATCACGCTCACGATCCAGGAGTGCGGCGGCATCTCGAAGACGGTTGACGCCGGCGTGAAGGCGATCGCCGAGCTGTTGCCTCGCGTCAACGATATCAAGCGCGTCACGCTCCCCGCCAAGCATCTGATCCTCGGCACCAACTGCGGCGGCTCCGACGGCAACTCCGGCGTCACCGCCAATCCCGCCCTCGGCGTCGCCTCCGATCTGCTCGTCGCGCAAGGCGGCATCTCGATCATCGGCGAGACGCCCGAGATCTACGGTGCCGAGCATATCCTGACGCGCCGGGCCGTCTCGCGCGAGGTCGGCGAAAAGCTCGTCGAGCGCATCAAGTGGTGGGAGTGGTACACCGGCATCTTCGGGACCGAGATCAACAACAACCCGTCGCCCGGCAACAAGGAAGGCGGCCTCACCACGATCTACGAGAAGTCGCTCGGCGCGATCGCCAAAGGCGGCAGCACCGCGATGGTCGATGTCGTCCATTACGCGGAGCCGGTGAAGGAAAAGGGATTCATCGTCATGGATACGCCGGGCTACGATCCGGTAAGCATGACCGGCATCGTGGCGGGAGGCGCGAACGTCTGTGTGTTCACGACGGGCCGCGGCAGCGTGTTCGGCTGCAAGCCGTCGCCGTCGCTGAAGATCGCGACCAATTCGCCGTTGTACCATCACATGATCGACGACATGGACATCAACGCGGGTGTCATCCTCGAAGGCACGCCGGTCGAGGCGGTCGGCAAACAGATTTTCGAGGAGATCCTCGCCGTCGCCTCCGGCAAGAAGACGAAGAGCGAGATCAACGGCGTCGGCGAAGAGGAGTTCGCCCCGTGGGCGATTGGGCCGACGCTGTGATCCGAGGTGAATATGTCAAATTGAGAATTCACCTATTTTCGAGATGCCCTGTGTCTTCCTGGCATGAATGGGAGAATAACCCATGTTCGCAGTTCTCGGGCTGGGTTGGGGAGAGATCCTCGTTCTGGGAGTCATCGGCGTCTTATTAATCGTGCCCGTGATTGTTGGGCTCATGGTCTTCATGGTGGTCTCGCGCAGCGGCAAGGAGCAGCGCTCCACCGTGCAGCAGCTACGCGAAGAGATTGACGATCTGCGTGCGGAGAACGAGCGGCTGCGCAAGGAAATCGAGACGCTGCGTGCCGCGGGCGCGAACTCTGGTATCAAGCCGTCCACGGAGTCGGTATGATCGGCATCGGTCCGGCGGAAATCCTCGTGCTCGCGGTGATGGCCTGCGTCGCAATCGTCGTCTGGCTTGGCTTTGCCAGAAGATTCAGCAACACGGTCCGCAAGGACTTGCGCGACGAAGTCGACCAGTTGCGGCGTCAAGTCATCCGCATGCAGGATGAAATCGAACAACTACGCGACGAGAACGAACGCCTGCGCGGGCAGCAGGGCGCGCCGCCGGAAACGGGAATCAAGCATTGATGGTGGCCCGCAAAGGTAGAAACAAAACCGGCGATGCAACAATTTGCATCGCCGACTCTATTTTTTTTCACGCACCCTACGCGAACAACTGGCGGATCGGTTCCGCCTCGACGAGGCGCACCGGGCGTTCGCCCGGTCCGGGCATCGTCGTGGTGTCGAGGTTGATGCCCATGCCGTGGTAGATGGACGCCAGGATCTGCGGCGGCAGGATCGGGTTGTCGTGCGGGCGGGAGCCGATGCGGTCGGTGGAGCCGACGACCTGGCCGCCGCGGATGTTACCGCCGCAGAGGAAGTTGGTCCACGCGTCCGGATAATGATCGCGGCCGCCACGGCCATTGAGGCGTGGCGTGCGGCCGAATTCGCTCAGCACGGCGACAACGGTTTCCTGCAATAAACCCTTCTGCTCGAGGTCTTCGATCAGTGCCGTGAACGCCCAGTCGAACTGCGGGCAGAGATGGCGTTCGTAGTCGAGGTAAGTGTTGTTGAGACCGCCGCCGTCCGCGTGCATGTCCCAGCAGGTCTGGCCGAAGACGGTGTCGAAATGGTTGACGGTGACGTAGCGAACGCCGCCTTCGATCAAGCGACGAGCCATCAGGCAGCTCTGGCCGAACGTGTTGCGGCCATAGCGATCGCGGGTGCGAGCCGTTTCGAGGTTGAGGTCGAATGCTTCCTTCGCACGCTGCGACGTCAGCAGGCGGAAGGCGCGAGTATAGCTGCTGTCGTGGGCCTGCGTCGTCGTTGACTCGGTGCGGCGTTGCAACTGATCGAGCTGGTTGAGCAGATCGCGCCGCGCATCCAATCGTGATGCAGACATGCCGGCGGGAACTTCGAGATCGCCGACGCGGAAGTTCGGAGCGGCGGGATCGGCGCCGAGGAAGAATGGTTCATGGGCGCTGCCGAGGTGGCCGGCGGTCTGGCCATGGAAGTTGCCGGCGCCGGTGTTGCCGATCTGGCCTGGCAGGATGACGTTTGCGGGCAACTCGCTCTTCTGACCGAAGACGCGCGAGATCACGCTGCCGGTGTGCGGTTTGACCGAATCCGCATTGAAGTCGTGCCCGGTCATCATCCAGCGCTGGCCGTTCTCGTGGGTCGCGCCGGTGCGATGATGCAGGCTGCGAATCAGCGAGATCTTGTCCATCTTGCGCGCCATCAGCGGGAAGTGCTCGCAAATCTGGATGCCATTGACGTTGGTCTGAATCGGGCTGTACTTGCCTTTGACTTCCGACGGCGCCTGCGGCTTCATGTCCCACGTGTCGAGATGGCCGGGGGAGCCGACGAGGAAGATGGTGATGCAATTCTTGATGCGAGCGCGGGCGCCGTCGACGGCCCCTTGCGCTTCGAGGGCCATCAGGTTGGGCAGGCTCATGCCGGCCAAGGCGGTGGCGCCGATCGACAGGAAGCTGCGCCGCGACACGCCGTGACAGAGGCCGACTTTTTCGTTGCCGATATTGAGCATGGGATACTCCTGCCGCTTGTCTTAGCGTTCGCATGTCGCCACGCGGACGCTAAGCCGCAAGCGGCGGTCGTTGACTAGACGGTGTAGGTCACGCGGTTGGAGACGTCGATGAAACGGCTGGCGGTGAATTCGCCCTGAGCGTTCTTGGCATAGTTGACGTAGCGCCACATCTGCAGCACGACTTCGTAGTTGCCGGCAGCCGTGTCGGGATGTTCGTAGGTAAGGCCGGTCCGCGCGTTGACGGTGGCGATCACCTGGCCGTTGCGCTTGATCTCCCACTGCAGCCGCAGACCCCAATCATTGGTGACCTCGGTGCGCGTGAGCCGACGCCCGTCGAGGCGAATGGTCGCCTGCGGCGTGCCTTCGAAGCGTTGTTCCATGGTTCCCCCCAAACGATCGAAAAGTGCGAATTCGGCAGGATGATTCGGGCAGCTGGTGCGCAACCCAACCACATTATCGGCATTGCTTTGTGCCATTCTAATGTTTGCTGATAGCCACACAAGAGAAATCCGGGAAAATCGCGCGCACTTTGTCCGCCTGTTCAGTGTCCCCTTACAATGATCCTTTGCAGTCCCGCCGCTTGCGGCTTCGCGCTC
>DASRSQ010000790.1:0-2479 GCA_035656475.1 Gemmataceae bacterium
CAATCCATTCGGAAACGTGATTTACGACCCGTTTTCAGCGGGTTCAGGCTCGGCAGGAGCCTCGCCCTCCCAGCCTGATCTCGCTATTCCAGCCTAGAGGTATGGTGCAGATCGAGCATTCATTCGCGTATTGCCTTTCCACCTACCGCTACGAGGACGGGCAAAAATCGTTGGACTTGACACCTGGCGATCCCGCGCTATACTTCGCCCCTCTTTGGATTACGCGCTTTGGGGAAAGAAGCGCCTGCTGGGCGGAAGGGGAAAGCGGGGATGCCCGTGGCTCAAGGTCGGGGAACGAATCGAGGCGTGCTGGCGCGCGGGATGGCGGTTGCCGTCGTCCTTAGCGCGCTCATCGCTTGCGTTCTCTTCGCCCAGACGCCGACCATGCTCCTGGAGACCTTGCCCGCTTCCGATAGCAATCAACCCATCAATCTCAACGCCGACGACATCGCGACCTGGAAGGAAGGCGGCAAGCAAATCCTGCTGTTGCATGGCAATGCCGTCATCACGCAGGGGCAGAGCACGGTCCGCGCCCCCGAGTGCGTCGTCTTTGTCGATCTGCCGACCGATCCAGGCAATCCCACGCTCAAGGTCACGATCTACGGCGAAAGCGTGATGACGCTGGAGCGCAACATCGCCGGGCAGAAACCGGCGGCGGCGGACTATGGCTACGTGCGGACGGTGACCACGAGCAAGGTCAACATCAATCCGTTCAAGAACAAGCTGTTCGAGGAGAAGCAGGAAGGTTATGGACCGTATCAGCGGGCGCTGGCGCGTCGGCCGGCGGAGCTGATGTTGCAGGGGAAGGCGGACGTGGACACGGGACTGCGGTTGACGGCGGCGTTTCAGCCGGCGCCGGTTCCGCCGCCGAGTCCGCCGGTGCCCCCGGGACCGGCGATCGATCCGAGCAAGATCGCGCCGCCGGTGCCGAAAGACGTATCGTTCCAGTTGCCGCTCGATCCGAACGCGCCGCTGACACCGATGCAGCCAAATGTCGCGCCGGTACCGAACGAGGTACCGTCGCCGCCTGCTCCGGCGGGGCCGGGAATCCAGCCAAACTTCGTGCCGCCGGCGCCGGCACCGGTAAATCCGAGCAAGCCGTCGCCGAGCATCAGCATCCGGCCGCGGTGGGCCGGCGGCTTGCAGGTCGAATACAAGCCGGTCGAGGAAGGCCGGACCGCGGTCATCGTCAACGGCGGCGTCGCCATCATCATCACCATCCCTCCAGATGGGCCGGGCGGGAAGGCGAAGTTCATCGATCTCGAATCGGACCGCCTCGTGATCTGGACCAAAGGCGACCCGCAAAAGCTGGTAAACGACGTGCGCACCGAGCAGGGCACGGACAAGGGAGCCAACGAGCTCTATCTCGCCGGCCACGTCGCCATGCGCACGCGCTCGGATAAGGACGTGAAGACGCTGCGTTGCAATGAGCTGTACTATGACATGGCCCGCAATGTCGCGGTCGCGCGCGACGCCGATTTCGAGATCCAGGTACCGAAGGCGCTCTATCCGATCCACGTCCGCACGCCGGAGCTCTTGCAAGAAAGCTCGAAGATGATGAGCATGAAGGAGACGCAGCTCTACTCGGGCCAGCTCCCGTCCGATCCGGGTCTGACGGTGTCCATCACCAACATGACGATCCAGGAACGGCAGTATGAGCTGAGCTACCTGTGGGGCCTTTGGCCCGTGTACGACGCGGACGGCAAGCGGAAGATCCAGACCGATCACGTGTTCACGGGCATCAACTACATCACGTACATCGAAGGCGTGCCGGCATTCTACTTCCCGTATTTCCGCGGTCGGGTGGAGGACCCGCTCGGTCCGCTCGATGCCGTCAATGCCGGCTATAACCGCATTTTCGGCGTCAGCCTCAACACGACCTGGGACCTCTACGACATCCTCGACCTGCCGCACTACGACGGCACGAAATGGCAAATGTATCTCGATTACCTGACGCTGCGCGGCCCCGGCATCGGCACACGCTATGAGTTCAGCGGCAACGATTTGTTCAGCATCCGCAACAAGTACAACGGTGAATTCAAGGCCTACGGCATCTTCGACAGCGGCACCGATGTCCTCGGCGGCGGTCGCGGCACGGCCATCGACTGGCCCAATCCCAATACCTCCTGGCCCATCAATCCGCCCAACTTCCGCGGCTGGACCTACGGCAAAACCAACATCCAGGACCTCCCCGACGGCTTCAGCTTCCTCGGCCAGTTCGCCTTCCTCAGCGACCGTAACTTCCAGGAAGAATACTTCCTCAACAGCCATTTGAACGACGTCAATCAGGACACCTATGCCTACCTCAAGCAACAACGAGGCATCTGGGAATGGAACCTCGAAGCCAGCACCAACACGCAACCCTGGCTGACGCACACCAACTGGCTCCCCAAGCTCGATGGCCGGGTCATGGGCAAGAGCCTCTTCGATGACTGGGTGACTTTCAATACGCATGCCAGCGCCGGATACGCCCAGCTGC
>DASRSQ010000791.1:0-4678 GCA_035656475.1 Gemmataceae bacterium
GGCCCCTCTCCCAGGAGGAGAGGGGAGAAATGCATCATATGCCCGTCGCCGCGTAGCCGCCGCTGTGCTCGACCGCGAAGTTCTCGAAGCGCATGTATTGCTTGACGTACATCAGCGACACCTCGCCCGTCGGGCCGTTGCGCTGCTTGGCGACGATCACCTCCACCAATCCTTCCTGCTGCCCCGGTTCGTGATAGTCGGGGCGGTGCAGCATCATCACGGTGTCCGCGTCCTGTTCGATGGCGCCCGATTCGCGCAGATCGCTCAGACGCGGGCGATGGTCCTGCCGATCTTCCGAGCTGCGGTTGACCTGGGCCAGGGCCACCACCGGCAACTTCAATTCGCGCGCGAGGAACTTCAGGCGGCGCGAAATGCCGGCGACTTGCTCCTGCCGGCTATCGCGGCGATCGTCCGGATCGATGAGCTGCAGATAATCGATCATGACCAGGCGCAAATCGTGCCGCTTCTTGAGCCGGCGGGCGTTGGCGGCGATGCGCAACATGTTCTGGCCCGGCGTGTCGTCGATGAACAGCTTCGCCTCGCTGAGGATGCCGCCCGCTTCCATGATTTTCGTCTCGTCGTCGGAGCTGAGATGCCCGCGGCGAAGTCGATGGCTATCGACGCGCGCCTGGCAGCACAGCAACCGCTCCGCCAGCTCGATGCGGGCCTGCTCTAGGCTGACAAACAGCACGGGCAAACCTTCCTCGACAACGACATGGCGGGCGATGTTAAGCGCGAAGGCGGTTTTGCCGACGCTGGGGCGGGCGGCGAGGACGATCAGTTCGTTGTTCTGGAAGCCTGCGGTGAGGTTGTCGAGATCGAGGAAGCCGGTGGCGATGCCGCTGAGTTCCTGGTCGCCGCGCTTCTTGCGCTGATCGAGGCGATGATACGCCTCGCGCATCGCCTGTTCGAGCGTGACGGTGTCGCCGGTGATGCCCATCTCGGCGATTTCGAGGATGCGCCGCTCGGCGGAGTCGAGCAGCTCGGTCGGCGCCTGCGTTTGATCGTAAGCGTCCGCCTGCAGCTCAGAACACGCGTGGATCAGGTTGAGAACAATCGCCTTCTGCCGAATGATGTCGGCGTACTGCGCGTAATGGGCGGCGCTCGGGGCGGCGTCGAACAGGTCCGCGAGATACGTTTCGCTGCCGACTTCGTCGATGAGCCGCGGGCTCTGCGGGTTCTTCGGGTCGACGCGTTCGCCGGAAAGATGCTCGAAGATCGTGATCAAATCCGCTGGCTTGCCCTGCTCGACATTGAGCTTGGCCATTGCCTCGAAAATCTTCTGATGAGCAAAGACGTAGAAGTGATCGCCGCGGACGAGGTTGACGACCTCGGGGATGATCTGATTGTCGCGCAGCATGCTGCCAAGGAGCGCACGCTCCGCGTCGCGATTGTGCGGCGGCAGTCGATCCATGACGGCATCGGGATACATTGCTTGCCTTCCAAAAAAATCAGCCCGACCAAAAGGCCGGGCTGACATTGTAGGGGAATTTATAACTAGCAATTGGAAATTGCCAATTGTCAATTGCTAGTTGTAAATTCCCGATTACTTCTTGTCTTCCTTGTGCGGGACGACCATGACCATGACCTTGGAGGCGATGTCGTAGCCGAGGTTGAGATCCACTTCGTACAGACCGCACTGCTTGATGATGCCGGGGAGCTTGACCATGTCGGGCTCGACCTTGAGGTTCTTGCCCTTGAGGGTCTTCGAGATTTCGGCTTCGCCGACCGAGCCGTACAGGTGGCCTTCCTCGTTGGCGTTCGCCTCGATCGTCAGCTGCGGGACGCGAGCGATCTGGTCGGCCATGGCCTTGAGGTCGGCCATCTTGGCTTCGCGGGCCAGCGAGACTCGCTTCTTGTGCGACTCGAGCAGCTTCAGGTTGTGCGCGGTCGGTACCGTTGCCAGGCCCTGCGGCAGCAGGTAATTGCGGCCGTAGCCATGCTTGACCTCGACCAGGTCGCCCTGTTCGCCGAGATGCGGGACCGCTTCGGTCAGCAGCAGCTGCATGCCGCCGTGCTTGCCCTTGAGAACCTGATTGCGTTTCTTGGTCATGGAACGATCCTGATGCTACGCCGCAAGCGGCGGACTAAAACGGAATGTTTTCCTCGCCGCCGCCCGGAGGCGACGGGTCAATCGGCCCCATATCGTGCCCAGAATCCATGTCGCCATGCGACGGTGGAGGCGGCGCCTCCTGGCGGCGCTGATAACCACCACCACCACCACCGCCACCGCCACTGGGACGACCGCCACCGCCATCGGTGCGCGGCTCCAGGAACTGCATGTTGTCGAGAACGATCTTCAGCTTCGAACGCTTCTGGCCGTCCTGCCCAGTCCACTGATCGAGGACCATGTGGCCTTCGATGAAGACCTGGCTTCCCTTGTGGAGATACTGCTCGACAAGGTCGGCCTTCTTGCCGTAGTCGCCGTGATTGAACGCTTCAATATCGAGGAAGACCGGTTCGTCTTCGTATTGTCCGGTTTGTTGATTTTTGCGCCGGTTATTGACAGCGAAGCCGAACTTGGCGACCTTGCCGCCGTTGGAGAACATACGGACTTCGGGATCGCGGGTAAGCCGGCCGATCAGCATTACTTTGTTGAGGTTTGCCATGAGATAACCTCCGAACCGTTGCAGGTCAGGCTTTCCAGCCTGACATCCAGACGGTTTGCTGGTTCGTCAGGCTGAAAAGCCTGACCTACTAACTTAGTCGCGCGAACGCCGGCGTTCCTCGCCGCCCCCTTCGGGGCTGCCTACACCTTCCGTGCCGCCTTCTTCTTGCATGTTGTGCAGGGCCACCGCGTGTTCGCCCTTGGCGAGCGACAGCATCGTCTCGACCAGGCGCGGGTGGATCTTGATCGTGAGCTGCCGCATGATCATTTCATTGAGCGCACAGTCGTGCTCGATGTTGACCAGGTTCTTGCCTTCCGAGGAGAAGTAGGTCAGGAAATAGATGCCCTTCTTCTGGTTGCCGATCTGGTAGGCGAGCTTGCGCTCGTCCCACAGCCGGCTTACCAGCACCTCGGCATTGTTCTTCTCGAGGATTGCGCGGATCTGCTTGTCCGCGCTGTCGAGGTTGCCCGCGACCTTGCTCGAATCGAGAATGAACATGCATTCGTAGACGTTCGCTGCCATTCGGTTTTCCCTTGTGCTACGCCGCGAGCGGCGGAACTAAGCATTATATTGATTCATGCACTTCTGGATACCCTGCTTGACCCACATCACGGCGGCCTGCGTCGCCAGTTGCAACGCGTCCTCCATCACCGGCTTCTCGCTCGGCTTGAACTTGCCGAGCACGTGATCCTTCGCGTCCTTTTCCCCGTCCGGCACATCGACCCCGATCCGCAAGCGCGAGTACTCGGTCGTGCCCAGGTGCTGCTGAATATCCCGCAGCCCGTTGTGTCCGCCGTGGGTGCCGCGCGCCCGAAATCGCAGCTTGCCGAGCGGCAAAGCCATGTCGTCGCAGATCACCAGCAGATCGGCCGTTTCGATCTGATAGAAATCAACCGCCGCTCGCACCGCCTTGCCGCTGAGGTTCATGAACGTCAACGGCTTCATCAGCAGAATCTTGTCCGCATCCTCGCGCCACTCGGTCACTTCGGCGTCAAAGCGATCCTGAAACCCACCAACGCCTGGGGCCGCGGCGAGTGCGTCGATCACCACGAAACCGACGTTGTGGCGTGTGCCGTCGTAGCGTTTGCCGGGGTTACCAAGTCCAACGATCAGCTTCATCGCAAAACCCGAAATCCGAAACAAATCCTAACAGGAAATCAGAAAACAAATGCAATCGGCTGCGGCTTTGATATTCGAATTTCGGGTTTGTTTCGGATTTCGAATTTCGGATTTCCCCCGGTTATTTCTTCTCTTCTTCTTCTGGCTCTTCTTCCGCCTTGCGGCCGATGACTTCGGGTTCGGCGGCCTCGGCGCCCGGAACGGCAGGTGCCGCGGCGACCTCTTCCTGCTTCTTGCTGATCTGCACCACGATCGCTTCCGGATCGTTCTTCACCTTCACGCCTTCCGGCAACGGCAGGTCCTTGACGTGGATCGCCTGATCGATCTGCAGGTCGCCGACGTTCACGCGGATCGATTCCGGGATGTTGACGATGAGGCACTCGACCGACAGGCTGTGAATCTGCAATACGAGCACGCCGCCGGCGGCAATGCCGGGAGCGGTGCCGCGGAGTTCGACCTTGACGTCGAGCGTGATCGTCTCGTCGGCGGAGACTCGGTAGAAGTCAGCGTGAAGAATATCCTGGCCGAGGTGGTCCCACTGGATGTCACGCAGCAGTGCCTTCTGCACGTTGCCGTTGAGAGAGACATCGAAGATGCGCACGCCGTGACGGACGGCCTTGTAGAGGGCATCGCGGGGTACGGCGAGAGCCGCCGTGGCTTCCTTGTGGCCGTAGATGACAGCGGGAACGAGCCCCTTCTTGCGAATTTGTTTGGCGGCGTTCGAGCCAGCCTTGGGACGCTCTTGAACTTCAAGGACGAGAGTCTGAGCCATATTTCACCTGTGACGATTTATCAAGGGGATGCCGCCCCATCTGTCAATCGTTGGGGAAAAGCTATTATTTGAAACCGATTGCAGAGCAGCAAGGGGGGAATTGAAAAATGTTTAGCCCCGCCTCGCAGAGGCGGGCGGACGCTATCCCTATTCGGAATAAGCATCCTGTCCGCCCGCC
>DASRSQ010000792.1:0-2472 GCA_035656475.1 Gemmataceae bacterium
ATAATTGCTTCTGACGCGAGGTCAGGACGGCGAGTGCCCGGCCGAGGTTCGCTCGCGGAATTTTCGTGGCCACGTAGAAACGCCGCTCCTTCTCCTCATTCTCGACTTGCCGCTTGGTCTCATCGACGATGGCGAGACGCCTAACGTTTGAGCTCACCCCCTCGCGGAAGCGGGACAAGCCCGCTGTAGCGAGTCGGGTGCAACGAAGGGTTAGGCCTCACGGATGTAGCGAGGCGCTTGGGCGTGTTGCCTGTCCGAAGTTCATGGCAATGAAGAAAGTAGATGCAGACAGGACCTCCTCGTTCGCATTGGGCTGCGACCTCGCCGGTCAGCTCTCGGGGTCGTACCCGAACTCGCGGAGTTCCTGCGAGCAGCGGCAGGCTTTGGCGATCTTCGCGGCCCATTGGACGGCGGCTTCGCGCGACGGGAGTTCCAGGACACAGAAGCCGCCGTCGAACTCCTTGGTCTGCGGGTAGGTCTCGTTCGTGACGGTGCCGTCGGCGGCGACCATCAGCGGCGCGACGTCCTCGTTGATACCACCGCCGAACACATAGACGCCGGCATCCTTCGCCTCGCGTATGACCGCGTGTGCCGCTTCGCCGACGGCAGCCATGTATTCGTCAGAGATGTCCATCGCCGATCCGGGGAAGGAGATAAGGTACTTCGTCATCGTTCGGTCCTCCGGGTGTGAGTTTCGGAATTGGGTGTGAGGCCTAACGTCACAGCTCACCAAGGGAGCGAATGGGATGGCTATCGCTCTCAGTAAGGCGGAGGAATTTCGCCAGCGGTGTCGTTGTTAGATGTTCGGTCCTTGGGGTAATAAGGCGCCGTCACAATATGGGCAAAACAGTTGCTCCCAGCGCCGCTGGTCGCACGCTTTGGAGAAGCAACCTAGCAGGCTTGTCGGATCGAGCGGGATCGACTGGCGGCAGTTGCGACAAGCAATTGTCCGCGGCAGTTCGCATCCGCACGTTGCACAGAGATGTAGGGCCCGCGAACCTCTTGCGACGGCCAATAAGACGCGACCGGTGATCTCCAAATCGCTGAGCCGTCGGCACCAAAGATCCAAAAGTTCAACACGAGACAATCGCCACTGAGGTCCGAGCTGCGGGTCGTGTAGAACAACTTGATTCTCGTCGATTGCAACCAGGACGGAATAGTGTCCGGCCGGTGTGGCGTTGCTGAGCCGGTGATTGAGAATTGCCCGGATGTTCTGTGCGGCACACTCGCGCAACATCTGCCATGGGTCGAGCGCTTTAATCGTCAACGCGGAAAAGCCAAGCCGTAGGGCGTCGGCGCAGAGCAGCCAGGTTTTGGTTCGTGCCGAGGGGCCCGGTCCCGGACAAGCGGTGCGGGGCCAGATCTCCTCTTGAGAACACGGTACGCCAAAGGACTCATAGATCATGGCCAACGCGGCGGCACCGCAGGCATCGCGGTTAATCTGGCGTTGGTAGGGAATGTCGAGGACCAACATCGGTTTATGCTGTCGGCACGGCCGGCGCAAGGTAGCCTTCGCAAACTCCAAGGCGGCCAAGCCATCTCTTCGCGAGTCGTTGCCGCAAGGCAGCTAACAGTTGAGGTGAATGACGCCCCCTTTGAAATGCATGTCGCTCTCGGTTTGGACTCGCAATTCGTGGCCCGTGATGTGCAGGTCGCCGCCACTGTGCAAGTTCGTGCCTTCGGTCGAGTTGACCGAAAAGCGGCGGCAATTGACCGCGACGCTTTCGGGCGATTCCAGTTCTAGCCGTGCCGCCCTCAATTGCAAGATCGGTCCATCCTTAGTCAGCGTGATGCGGATTTCGACCTCGCCAGCGGGCGAGCGAACGAGGAGCTCTTCTTGTTGATCGACGATTTTCACCACGATCAAGCGTCCCGAGGGCAGGACCGCATCGCGAAGAACGTCGGATCGGTTGCATCCCTCGGGATGACGATCGGCAGTGCAATCGATAGCTATGGCTTCATTCATCGCGGACACCTGTGTCGTCGCTACGGCCCAATCAAGACGAGCGGAAATCCAATGACGATCAGACCGCCGTGCGCGGTTGGGTCGAGCATGCGCGCGGCCGGTTGACCCCCGATCTGCACCAGGGGCGAGCCCATGACAATCACATCGGGCGGACCGACACAGACGGCCATGTCACCCATGCGTGCCGCCGGTTGCCCGCCGATCAGCACCAACGGATAGCCGGGTGGCAAGATGGGCCCGCCCACGTGAGGCACGATGGCGGTGACCATGGGGCAGACGTGCATATCGCCTACGCGAGCGGCGGGCATCGGCATGTTTGTTTTCCGCAAGACGGGGAATTAACGGATCTCAACAAAGAACTACAAAGGTACGATTGTCTTATGCGCCGGCTTCGATCGCTGCCAATCTTCTGCCGCCTCCTCGTATGGCTGTGGTGTATTTCGTGGCGCCTGCTTCAACCCGAAGCGCGCGAGCAGCTCGTCGCGCAGGGCATCGCTCAGTTCGGC
>DASRSQ010000793.1:0-2709 GCA_035656475.1 Gemmataceae bacterium
CCCAGAAGAATTGCTGCATGTCCTGCACCCACTCGAAGTAGGACACCGTCACGCCGCCGGCATTGCACAAGACATCAGGGATGATGAAGATGTCGCTGTCCTTGAGGATCTCGTCGGCTTCGGGCGTGGTCGGGCCATTGGCGGCCTCCGCGAGAATTCGGCACTTGAGCTTCGATGCGTTCTTGTCGGTGATCTGCCGCTCGAGTGCCGCCGGCACGAGCACGGTGCATTGCATGGTGAGCAGCTCATTCGGATCGACCTGGCGGGCGCCCGGGAAATCTTTGAGGAGCTTGCCGGTCGCCATGTGCTTGTTGAGGGCGGCGACGTCGATGCCTTGCGCGTTGGCAATGGCGCCGTAGCGATCGCTAATGGCGGTGATCTTCACGCCGCGGCGCGCGAGTTCCTGGCATGTGACCGAACCAACGTTGCCGAAGCCCTGGACGACGGCGGTGGCGTTGGCGGGGGCGATGCCGATTTCCTGGAGGGACTGCATGATGCAATAGACGACGCCGCGGCCGGTGGCTTCGCGTCGGCCGACGCAGCCGCCGAGTTCGACCGGTTTGCCGGTGACGATTTCGGGGCAGGCGTAACCGACGGACATGCTGTAGGTGTCCATGATCCAGGCCATGGTCTGTTCGTCGGTGCCGAGATCGGGGGCAGGGACGTCGATGCGTGGGCCGATGACGGGGAGGATTTCTTCGGTGAAGCGGCGCGTCATGCGTTCCTTTTCGCCGATGGAGAGTTTATCGGGATCGCAGGCGATGCCGCCTTTGGCGCCGCCGAAGGGCAGGTTCATGATGGCGCATTTCCACGTCATCCACATCGCCAGCGCGGCGACTTCGCCGATATCGACGCTGGGGTGGAAGCGGAGGCCGCCCTTGGAGGGGCCGCTGGTCAGGCTGTGTTGGACGCGGTAGCCGATGAAGGTGTGTGTCTTGCCGCTGTCCATGCGGATCGGGACCGCGACGACCATGGCGCGTTTCGGTTTGCTCAGGCGTTCGAGGATGTTTTGTTCGAGGTCCACCAGCTCGGCGACGGAGAGAAGTTGCAGGACGGCCATCTGATAGGTAGGAGAATCGCCGTAAATCGGACGGGGCGCCTTGTGGTTATCATCCATGTCGAGATCCTTGAGAGAGTGGATTCCATCCCGACGGCGCAACGCGTCGCCGGCCTATGTGTAATTTTACCAGGGGCTGCGAAACGTGGCTAGCGAAGGTGAAAATCCGCAGCGCGAAATCCGAAACAAATCGTAAAATGCACATCGAAACGCAATTCTGACCGTGTTGTGAGACAAGCGTGAGCATCTCCCGCTTGGCGGTTTAGCGCAGGTCATCGCCGCAGCGCGATCATTCCATTGCGGCGATTCGGAGCGCTAAACCGCCAAGCGGAGAATGGCGACGCTTGTCTAACGGGCGTGTCTCATGCGAGGAATGCCGTGAAACATCTCATCGCGTCCGTCATCGTTGTTGCGTCTATCATCGCCCGCGTCGAAGGGCAGGACGGTCTCTCGGTCGGGCTGGCGGAAATCGATGTGACGCCCGATCCCGTGAAGAAGCCGGTCTGGCTCGCGGGGTTCGGCAAGAACCGCAAGGCTACGAAGATTCACGATCCGCTCATGGCGCGTGCCGTCGTCTTCGCGCATGCCGACAAGAAGATTGCAATCGTGAGCGTCGATGTCGTCGGCCTGTTCAACGATGTTGCCCAGCGTGTGCGCAAGGAGCTGCCGGGCTACGACTATGTCCTCGTCTCCAGCACGCACAATCACGAAGGTCCCGACACGATGGGCCTCTGGGGCCCCAATCTTTTCACCAGCGGCATCGATGGGGAGTACATGAAACGCCTCCAGGCGGGCATCGTGAAGGCGGCGCGCGATGCCGACAAGGCACGTACGCCAGCCCGCGCCAGCATCGGCGCCGCCAAGGCGCCGGAGCTGTTGCACGACGGCCGCGAACCTTATGTCAAGCACGATGAGCTGGTCGCGCTGCGCTTCGTCGATGGGCGCGACAAGACCGTCGGCGTCGTCGTGCAATGGAACTGCCATCCCGAGACACTGTCGAGCAAGAACACCGAGATCAGTGCCGATTACGTCGGCTACACGGTGGCGCATCTCCGCAAGAAGTATGACTGCCCCGGCGTGTATCTCACTGGCACCGTCGGCGGCCTGATGACGTCGCTGCGCGTCGAGGTCAAGGACGATGCGGGCAAGCCGCTCGCCGACGGCACGTTCGAGAAGACCGAACGCTATGGCAAGCTCGTCGGCAGCCTCGCCGAGCGCGCCCTGGCGGACGCCAAGCCAATTACGCTGACGCCGATGCGTGCTCGGTCGCAATCGTTTTTCATGCCGATCGATAACCAGTTCTACATCCTCGGCTTCTCCCTCGGCATCCTGAAGCGCGACGCGTACCTCTGGAAAGGCGATCCGCTCAAGGCGCCGCCGATCGATGACAAGAACACCATCATCGATCCGAAGACGCGCCTGTGCATCAAGTCGGAAATCGGCTGGCTCAAGCTCGGCGACCTTGAAATCGCGGCGATTCCCGGCGAGATCTATCCGGAGCTGGTGCTGAGCAAGGTCCAGGATCCGGCCGACAAGGCCTCCGATTTTCCGGATGCGCCGATTGAGCCAGGCATCTACGCGCAGATGAAGAGCAAGCATCGCATGCTCATCGGCCTCGCCAACGACGAGGTCGGCTACATCATCCCGAAACG
>DASRSQ010000794.1:0-2219 GCA_035656475.1 Gemmataceae bacterium
CGAACGTCGCGTTCGTCGACGGCCACGTCGACAGCGTCACGGAGGTGCCGGTCGCGAGCCCGTCGAGCTGGTCCGCGGCCGCCAACACGGTACGTACGACGCTGAGGATTGGCTATCTGGCCAGCACGAATGTGCCGTACGAGGGGAGATAAGTTGCAGGGCCCTCGTTCCCACGCTCCCGCGTGGGAACGCCCTGCTTCGCGACGCTCCTGCGTCGCGGCCAGAATTCGAACGGCGATATTGAGGAATTGTCAGAGCCAACAACTCGTCCGAGCCGCGCCCGTCAGGAAGCGGTCAGTATCCATCGGATGCGTGTGCCGCATGGGTCTAAGCTCCGCTTCCTGACGGGCGCGGCTCGGAATAAATGTTGTTTTCTTTCGTGAGATTAAATGCAGGAACGGATTCTGTCCGCACCGCAGGAGCGGTGCGAAGCAGTGCATTCCCACGCGGAGCGTGGGAACGAGGTGTTTGAGACTTTACTTCATCTCCGGAAATGCGATCTCGCGCACCATCTCCACGTCGCGGGCGCCGAGACGCTGGACGTGTTGCGGGACCACCGAAAACGTCACGATGAGCTGATCGCCGCGCGGGCCGACGATTAGGTAATAATACTGCACCGTGCGGATGCCTGCGAGATCGCCCGAGGCGGCGACGCGGTAGATCGTCTGGTTGCCGTTGGTCGGGTTGGCGATCTCCTTGCGTTCGATCTCCTTGTCCTCGACCCAGCCGGGCGTTTTCGCGACCAGGGCGGCGAACTCCTCGAGCTTCATGGCCTTGTCGGTCTTCTTCCACGTGGTGAAAGTGGCCTGGGCGACGAACTCGCCGCGCTCGATCAGGCGAAGCACGAACTGCGGGCTGTCATCGGGGCTGACGACGTGCCAGTTGCGAGCATGCGTCACCTCGAAATGCTTCTTCGCATCGACATAATGCAGGCTCGTCAAATTCGCCGGCGGCGTCTCGCTCGTCGGGACAGGCACGAGCGCGAACTTCGTCAGCTCCTTCGGCTCCTCGATCTCCGTGCGATTGAGCTGAATCTTGATCTCCGCGCTCATCGCCGGGCTGACGGGGCCTTGCTGGCGATCGTCGGTCTCCTTCCATTCGAGATAGACGACGCGCTGCAGCTTGACGTCGAATTCGAGCCTGGCGTTGATGAGCATCGTCACCTGGGCGCCGAGGTTGATGCCTTGCGCCTTGCCGACGATCTTGACGACGGCACGGTCATCCTTGACCGATTCGAGCGTGCCTTCGAGGTTCTGTTCGGTCAGGCCATCGAACTCGCACAGCGCGGCGACCGCGCGATTGGCGACCGACCAACTCTTGCCGACCGCGATCGACTTGCCGGGCAGCAGGCCGCCGACGGCGAGCGTGTCGAGGTGTTCGGTGACTTCCATCTCCTCGCGAGTCATCATCCCTTTCGGACTGAAGACGATCACCAGGTCCTTGGCACGCTGCGCGACCACGAACTGGCGCTCGGCACGCAGCGACCGCTTGGCCGCCTCGTTGTTGTTGAAGCGGATCACGCTCTCGGCCACGCGATAATGGCGGGCCGCCTTGTCGGCGATGCCGTCCTTGGCGTCGAGGTATTTCTCGACGAAGACGTGTTTGGCCGACGCCTTGTGCGGAAAGGATTGCTCCTTGCCATCTTGCTTGGAGTGGATTTTGCCTTCGAGTTCGAGCGTCAGCTCATTGCGAACGAATTTGTCGACGAGCGGCGCCTCGGTCAGGTTGACGTCCTGGGCGCGCAGCGTGCCCGTCGCCAGCACGACGCCGACCACGGCAAGAAACATTCGGCGAATCTGCATGATACTCCTCCAGCAAGCCCAGGGGTGAGCGTACTCGCGAACCCCTGGGATCCGCGATCCCAGGGATGTGTCTGAATTCTTTGGCTAGAGATCCTGCGATCCCAGGGGCTCTCGCCCCTGGCTTCTGATGGCGATTGAACTACTTCTTCCCCTCCGTCGGCGCCTGCAAGCCAGACACCGGCCCTTGCGGCACAGCATCCGGCATCCGCACCGGTCCGCCCGGGGCTTGCAGCTTCGGCATGTGCAGCTCAGGCCGAGAGGTCGCCGATGACGCCTCCTGCTGCAGCATCTTCTGCGGATTGGCAAGCTCGCGCATCTTCTTGAACTCTTCCGGAATCTTTTCCGTCACACGCTGCTCTTCCATCTCCTTGGCGATCTTGGCGTACTCGTTCTGGAACTTGACATTGAGCGTCGGCG
>DASRSQ010000795.1:0-13978 GCA_035656475.1 Gemmataceae bacterium
GGAGCGAAATCCTTTGGCGCGGGCAACGATCGAGCCGACGCACGGGCGCACGCTGCCTGCCGCCGCCGCCCCGCCGAGGTTGACGCTGCCTTGCATGCTGCCGGTGAGGCCGACGGTGCCGGCGACGCCATGATCGTTGGACGCGGTGTGCAGCGAGCGCAGGATCGCGATGCGGTCGGACCATTCGCTGATGCGCGGGAAGAGTTCGCAGATGCGGATGCCGGTGGTGCGCGTGGCGATCGGCGTGTACGGCCCGCGATACTCCATCGGCGCGTTCGGTTTGGGATCCCACGTGTCGAGCTGTGACGGTCCGCCCCAGAGCCAGAGGAAGATGACGGCCCGGGCCGAGCCGACTTGATAGTTTTGATTCGCCTTGAGCGCAAGGAGATCGGCGAGCGTCAGTCCAAGCGCGGTTGAGCCTCCGATCTGGAGGAATTCGCGCCGACTGACACCCTGGCAGGTGCGCTGGCGATTGCGTCCCACGAATAGCATCGGGTCACTCCGCGAGTTGCGGGGGCGTCGGCATTATATCAGGGAACCGGGGTCAGGGGTTAGGGGTGAGGCCACTCAATCCCTGAATCCCATCCGATCGTGGTCACCTCGATTGCAGAGAATCCTCGCATTTTTCGCGGTTTTTCGAGTAGAATGCCCACGAAACCGGGGGAGAGGGCAAGGAGGGCGTCGGCTCGACACGGGTCTAAAGCATCGTCGCGCGAAGCGGTGATTCACCGCCTCGGCTGCCAGTTGCACGGCACGCAAGTTCTACGCGTCAGTGGGGATGCAATTCCACGAGCGGAAATAACTGATTTGCGATGGATTGCCCCCATTGTCGGCAATGCAAATCGGCCTTCAGCGGAATTCCGCAAGCGGGACAGAACCAGCGACCGACGCGCGAACCCACCGCGACTCCAGCAGGCCGGGGAATTGAGTCGGAAAACTGCTGGGTCAGAATGGCATGCAGGTTCCGACTGAACTGCATCTGTCCTACGACGCAGGCAACGTGCCGTCCTTCAACATCATGTCGCGTCCGCAGAATGGACAGTACATTCTCGCCTCCACGGCTAAACCTTGACCTTCGTACCAATGTTTCCCAGGTCAGGATCGTCACCTGCCCAATTATACCCGAGCGCTGGCCGCGTAGGCGGCGCCTCTCACGCGCGTCTTGCAACACGCAACCCGTGAGCAATGTCCGGCGTGAATTGAGAGCGATCATGACAGGCAACCAGCCGGAGTGTCACCCACAGTGCGACGCCGATCCCCACGGCAAACACCGATTCCACCAGAAAGTTATTCATCGCTACGGCCAACTCTGGGCCGCAATTCACACACGACTTTGAAACCGTCTGGATTCGATCGATATTCCAGGTCCAGGCATGATGAATGGGCGCCAACAAGAGAACCCAGCTAATGAATCGAAGGGCGTTCTTCATTCTCTTGGCTCCGTCTAGAGCTTGACCTTCACGCGCGCCTCCGGGATTGTCGCGCCGCGGTTGCGGCACGCGATCAGCTCGGCGACGATGCTGACGGCGATTTCGGGGACGGTCTGCGAACCAATGTCGAAACCGAGCGGGGCGTAGACGCGGTCGAGGGCGGGGCCGGGGATGCCGCGGGCGAGCAGGTCCTCGTAGATGAGCTTGATCTTGCGTTTGCTGCCGATCATGCCGACGTAACCGGCGTGGGTGGTGGCAAGGTGGTAGAGGGCCTCCTCGTCATGAGCATGGCCGCGCGTGATGATGAGGGCGTAAACGGAGGGGGTGATCTCTGGCGCGAGCTGAGTGAGTTGCTGGCCGATGTCGCCGACCAGGTGACGCCGAGCCGTCGGAAAGCGAGCGGCGCTGGCGTAGGTGGCGCGATCGTCCAGGACCCAGATGTCGAAGTCGACGTCGGCGCCGAGTTTCGCCACTGCCTGGCCGACGTGGCCGGCGCCAACAATCAGCAGCGTAATGCGCGGCAAGATCGGCAGATACGCGACGCCTTGCTGATGGTGCGGCTTCGGCCGCTTCTCCAGCGGCACGAGGCCGCGCCAGACCGCGTCAGGAACCACGCCGTCGGCGAGTTGATCGACCACGCCGCCGGACGCGTCGAGCAGATACCGGCTGCCGACGGGAGCGTGTTCGGGCGTGACGACAACCGCCTCGGTGCAGCCGGCGCCCGGTTCGACCAGGTTACGGAAATGTTCGTAGTAGGTGCGAATCCGGCCGCGATCGCCAGCGAGCGGGTCGGCGAGGATGGTCATGCGACCGCCGCAGATCAGGCCGTCGTCCCAGCCGTAGTTGTCGTCAAGGTTGAAGGTGAGAACGGCCGGCTTTCGTTCGCCATCGCCGGCGAGGGTACCGAGCGCCCGGCGTTTGACCTCGGCCTCGACGCAGCCGCCGCCGAGCGTGCCGACCTGGCGGCCGTCCGGAAAGACGAGCATGGCGGCACCGGGCTTCTGCGGCGTCGAGCCACGCGTTTCGATGACAGAGCAATAGACGCAGGCCTGATCTTGGTCAAGCGCCTGGGTCAATTCGGCCAGCAGTTCACGCATGTTGTCATGATAGCGTGGCGTGTCGGTCGTTGACAGGGCGGGCGTTGTGCGGAAGAATGGAGCCAAGGCCCAGGGTGAGTGTACTTCCAACCCCTGGGATTCCGCCACTGCATCCAGGGGTTCGGAGTACCTCACCCCTGGGCTTCAGGGAAGATCATGACCTGGATTCCCACCATTCCACCGCATGAAGCCGCCGGCGAGCTGCTAGACGCCTATCAGTCGTCTCGCGCTCTCTATCCGCCCGAATACGGCAGCGTTGTCGCCGATGCCGTGCGCCGCCCCGATGGCACGTCCGACAGCATCGTCGCGGCTCACAGCCTGATCCCGCAGGCGCTGCGGCATTCGATGTCGGCCTTCGCGGTGATGATGGCGCCCGAGTTGCCGTTGACGCGGGCGCAGCACGAGATGATCGCGACGGTTGTGTCGGCGCTCAACGCCTGCTTCTACTGAAGGGAGAGCCACGCCGAGTTCCTGCGTTTCGTCAGCCTCGACGCGGAACTCGCCGGCCAGTTGGCCCGGGATTACACGCAAGCCGCTCTGAGCGATGCTGATCGGGCAATGCTCGACTATGCCGCCAAGCTGACGCTGCACGCGGCGAAATGCACGCCGGAGGATCTCGATCGATTGCGGGCGGTCGGGTTTACCGATCAGGCGATCTTGCAGATCAATCTGATCGCGAGCTGGTTCAACTACATCAATCGCGTCGCGGATGGATTGGGCGTGGGGAAGTAGCTACGCCGCCAGCTTCTGTGCGAGTTCATCCCACGTCAGCACATCTGTGGTCGAGATCTGCGAGCGATTATAGTTTCGCGCGGTCAGCAGCGCTTGGCAAATACTCGCGTCGTCCCCTGGCTCATAGTAGAAGACGTGCGGACGGTCCGTGCGCAGAAAGGCCGGCGCCACGATCGGCAGCCGGCAATACGTGTATTGGAACATCTTCAAGCTGTCGGTGAAAGCTTCTGCTCCCGGCGTGTACGCGATGCACTGCAGCCCGATGTCCGCGTGCTGCAGATACGGCACCAGTTCCGCGAACGGCCGCTCGCCGTGACACGTCAGATTCACTGCACCCGGCAACGGACTGACCGCGCCGAAGACATGAAATGACCAGTCAGGCAGCAATCTCACCGCGCGCGTCATGAAGTCAGCATCGAAGTGATGCTTGCCCACGTACAGCGCATTTGGCGTCGGCGTGCGATACGGGTTCGCGTGCGGCTCATCGAACAGCGTCTTGTCGAGGCCGTGATGGTGCAGTGTCGCGACTTCGCCGATGCGTTCGCACAGCTTCGCCGATGGAACGCTGACCAGGTCGAAGCGGTCCAGCACGCGATCCTCTTGCGCGGGCAGGAGCGGATGATGTCCCATCATGCGGATGTCGTCGGAGACGCGATACACGAAACGGGCGCGCGGGTTCAGCTCCTTGAAACGATCGACCAGGAACAGGCCATGGTCGCTATCGAAGATGAACAGGTCGGCCCGCGCAATTTCAGGTTCCGCCTCCCCCAGCGAGAATCGCGAATAGAGCCGAAGCAACGGTGCGCTCAGGCGATTGGCGATGTTCGAACGCATGTTGATCGGATGAAATGGCGTCAACCAGACATAGCTTGCCATGCGTTCGCGAACCGTGCAGAGCCGATGCGGCTCGAGCGCGTATCGACAACGCGCATCGCGGCGCAGAAACGACAGCCAGCTCAGCGATTCGGTGAAGAAGAGGACGTGCCAGCCGCGCCGCCAGAGGGCCTCGGCGAGCCAGTGAAAGCCGGCCTTGCGATCGGAATTCAGGTAGTGACTGGTGATAAAGACGACGCGCGGCATGCTAGTTGAAATCCACGTTGAATCGATCGGCCCAGCGGATCAAGTTGACCCAGCGCCAGATGCGGAAGTCGAACTTCGCTCGCCCCGCCAGCACCGCCGACAGCTCGCGCTGCATCGCCGGCACATTGAGGACGCCGATGCTGCGAGCCCGTTCGCTCGACAGCGTTGCCTCGACCCAGGGACGCAGCGTTTGCAGCCAGCGCTGTTCCGGCGTTGCGAATCCGATCTTGTCGCGGCGATCGAGGATCGCGTCCGGCACGATGCCACGCATCGCCTGGCGGAAGACACGTTTGGTCGTGCCATCGCGGCCCAGAATGTAATCCTCCGGCAGCCGCAGCAAAAACTCCGCAAGGTCCGGCGTCAAGAACGGCAGCCGACTTTCGATCGACGACGCCATCGAGTTGCGATCCTCGTAGCGCAAAAGCTGCGGCAAGCTCGTGACGGCAAGGGTCTGCTTGAGCTCCTCGCGCAGCCCAGCGGCTTGCCGGGCCGGATCAAGCTCGACGCCGTGCTGCGCGAACCAGTTGGTGCTCAGCCAATCCGGCGTCAACCAGCGATTCAGCATGCGCTGGCCTGCGCTCGGCAGCAGCAGACGCCCCGCTTGCAGCCAGAGGCGGAGCTGAGCGCGCGCGCTCGGCGACTGACTCGCGTGTCTCGCCAGACGCCAGGCCTGCAGCCAGCGGCCGCTGCCGAGCAGCGTGCTGAGGCGCGCCGGGACATAGCGGCGATAGCCCGCGAGCATCTCGTCGGCTCCCTGGCCATCGAGCATCACCTTGATGCCATGCTGCCGGGCAGCGCGGAAGACGCAGTACTGCGCATACATGCTTGTACTGCCAAACGGCTCGTCCTGCGTGTAGATCAGGCGATCGAGGTCCGCGATCAGCTCGTCCGGTTGCGGATGAATCTTGTGCACGATCGCGTCGGTATGACTGCCAACAAGATCGATCCAGCGTTCCTCGCTGAGCGAGGGATCATCGGCGATGTAGCTGAAGGCGTGAATCTCGGTGCTCGGGGCGACAACGCGCATCGCGGCGACAACAGCCGATGAGTCGATGCCGCCCGACAATGCCGCCCCAACGGGGACGTCGCTGCGCAGATGCAGGCGGACATTGTGCAGGAACATCTCGCGCAGTTGGGCGGCCGCTTCGTCGAAGGAGATGTCAAGCGTCTCATCAGCCGGCAGGCTCCAGTAACGCGTCGGCGTCGGGACGGCGGGCGCGTCCAGCGGCACCTCGAGGTAGTGCGCCGCCGGAAGCTGGCGGATGTCGCGCCAGAGCGTGTCGTTGCCGTGGTCGGTGCAGTCCCAGCGCAGGTATTCGTACAACCGTTGCGGATGGACGGCGCGCGGGATCGGCAGCCAGTCGAGCAGCGCCTTGATTTCGGATGCGAACGCGAGGCCGCTGGCCGGAGAGCCCTTACCCCCGCCCCCTCTCCCAGGAGGAGAAGGGAGGAAAGCGTAATACAGCGGCTTCATGCCGAAGAAGTCGCGCGCGAGAAACAGGGTGCGCCGCTGCTCATCGCGCACGGCGAAGGCGAACATGCCAACCAGGCGACGCAGGCACGCGGCGCCCCAGTGGATGTACGCTTGCAGCAGCACCTCGGTGTCGGACTGGGTGCGAAAGACGCGGCCTGCGCGCGTCAGCTCATCGCGCAGCTCGCGATAGTTGTAGATCTCGCCGTTGAAGACGATTGAGTAACGGCCATCCGCCGACGCCATCGGTTGATGGCCGGCTTCCGACAGATCGAGAATCGACAGGCGGCGATGCAGGAGAACGCAGTGCGGCGTGCGAGCGTCGTGCGCCAAGTGGGCCACCCAGCCGGAATCGTCGGGCCCGCGATGCGCGAGCGTGCCAAGCGGCGATTGCGCATCTCCGCTGACGGCGCCGACAAATCCCGCGATCCCGCACATGAGAGCCTCCTTGCTCCTGAGTATTTCTCCCCGCATGTCGGGGAGCTCTTACAAACCGGCGATTCTAGACGGGGCACGATTTGCGAGCAAGGTCAAGTGGATTGACTGGTGAGTCGGGTTGCGGGTCGCAGGTGGGCAAGAGGCCGGTGAGGTGCAGCAACGGCGTGGTCGCGACCGTCGTTGCCAGAGCCATCAGCACCATCATGGCAAACAGGGTCGGCGAAATGATCTTCAAGTCAAGGCCAATGTTCAGGACGATCAGCTCCATCAGGCCGCGCGTGTTCATCAAGATGCCGAGGGTGGCCGAGTCGCGCCAGGGCATGCCGACGGTGCGTGCGCCCAGAATCGTGCCGCCGAACTTGCCGGCGGTGGCGGCGGCGATAATCGCCAGGCAGATCAGCCATTCGTTCCAGCCAGCGAGCAGGCCCACCTGGGTGCGCATGCCGGTGAGCGCAAAGTAGGCAGGCAGGAGCAGCACCGTGACGAGGTCTTCGAGCTTGTGGGTGAAATCGCGTGCAAGCGCGCTATCGTGCGGAATGATGGCGCCGAGCAGGAACGCGCCGAACAGGGCATGGATCCCAATCCATTCCGTGGCCAGGGCGGACAATAGCAGCGCGACGAACACGACCGCGACCGCGCCGCGCCGATAGTTCTTGGCTTCCGCATAGGCATTCAGCCGGACGGCAACCGGCCGCACGACCAGCGCCATGAATGCGATGAAGGCGACGGTCAAGCCGATGACACGCAACGCCTCCCCCGATTGCGATTTGGCGACGCCGACGACGAACGCAAGCAAACACCAGGCCGTCGCGTCTTCGAGCGCCGCGCACGTGAGCGCGGTGACGCCGATCGCCGTCGTCTGCACGCCGCGGTCGGTCAGGATGCGCGCCAGCACCGGGAACGCCGTGATCGCCATGGCGATGCCAAAGAAGAGCGCGAAATTCGTGAACGGCACCTCCCGGCTCGACAAAAGCGGGTAGAGCCACAGCGCGAAGATCAAGCCGAGCGCGAAGGGAATCAGGATCCCGGTGTGAGAGACAACGATAGTCGCTGGCAGCCGATTTCGCAAAAGGCCCGGATTGAGTTCGAGGCCGATGACGAACATGAACAGGATGACGCCGATCTGTGCGACCACGCTAAGGTAAGGCGCTGCCGGCGCGGGGAGCAGGAATGCCATCGCGTCAGGCGAGATTCGGCCCAGCAGCGACGGCCCGAGCGCAATCCCCGCCACGACCTCGCCGATCACCGGCGGCTGCCCCGCGTAGCGGAACAGCCGAGATAGCACCCACCCAAGCGCGATCACTGCTGCCAGCGTCAGCAGCACGTGAAACAGCGGATCGATGCGCCCGAGTTGCGCCGGCACTGCCGTGGCCGGTTCCACCGTTGGCTCTGGCGCGACGAGTTCCTGCCCGGCCTGGTTGATCACCCAGAAAAGGGCCAGCGTGCCGACCAGAAGCCCGACATATAACAAGATCGAGCGCATGGATCTTCCAGCATGTTAGGGCTTGTGCCCGCTCGGCAGGAACAGCTCGTTCCCCTTACCCTGGGCGTCGTCGGGCGCCGTGCCCGCGCTCCAGGTGGGAAACGCTTGCTTGCCCTCCGGGTACAGCGTCTCCATCGGCTGCCAGACCTCGTCGACGCGATCGGTAAAGAGATCGCCGATCAGCAGGTCGGTGACGGTGTTCTTGAGATGCGGGTAGTTCTTGACGAATCGGCCGAAGCTAAAACCGTCGTAGTATTCGCAAACCAGGCGGCGCATGCGATCGACGCCGCGATTAAACAAGTCGCCCCACTTGCCAAGCTGGGCCGCCGACACATCGTTGTTCTTCAATCCTTCCGCGATTGCATCCGCCGCCAGCTCGCCTGACTTGAGCGCGAGCAAGACGCCCGACGAATAGAGGGGATCGAGGAAGCCGAACGCATCACCGACGAGCACCCAACCGTCGCCAGCAACCTGCTTGGAGCGATACGAATAATCCTTGGTCGCGAAGTAGCCGGTGATGCGTGTCGCCTTCGACAGCCGCTCCTTGGTTGCCGGGCACAGCTCGACTTCCTCGTGGTAGATCTGCTCGTGGCTGCCGCGGCCCTTGAAAAGGTAGTCGAACGGTCCGACAATGCCGACGCTCGTCACGTCATTGTGGAGCGGAATGTACCACCACCAGCCTTGCTTGTTCGGCGTCTGGATGACGATGGTCGCCCCCTCGTCCTTGCCGACATCGCGGTAGGCGCCATTCCAGTAGGTCCACACGGCTCCCTTGTTGAGGACCGGGTCCCACAACCGCAATTTGAATCGGCTCTGCAGCATCGTGCTCTGGCCGCTCGCATCGACGACGACGCGTGCCCGCACCTCCTGCGTCGTTCCATCTTCCTTCTGGATGCGCACGCCAACCGCCCGCGTGCCTTCGAAGAGCACGTCGAGCACGCGCGTCGCTTCGTGAACCTCGACGCCTTGTTCCTGGGCGTTGCGCAGCATCATCAGGTCGAACTCGCTGCGGACGACCTGCCAGGTCTGCGAACACTCATCGTCCTTGTTGTCATGAAAATAGAACGGCGCCGAGAGCTTGCCGTTGGCGTTCACGAATTGCACGCTGTACTTCTTGGTGAAGCAGCTTTCCTTTATTTTCTCGAGCATTTTCAGGCGGCGCAGCACCCAGTAGGTTTCGGGGATGAGCGATTCGCCGATGTGGAAACGCGGGAATCGTTCGCGTTCGAAGAGCGTGACCTTGCAGCCATGTTGGGCGAGCAAGGTGGAGGTGGTGCTGCCGGCGGGGCCGCCGCCGATGACGATGATATCGCAGTCTGCGATCATGATTTTCTCCGGTAATGGACGAGTCGCGCCTCGCTAACGATCGGAATCTTCATGGGGCCGGCGTACTTCTTCCAAAAGGGCAACCAATTCCTTGAGCCGGCGTTTCGGCAAATGCCCGAGCTGGCGTTCGTGACAGTCTTGCAACGGCCCCTGCAAATCGCGCAACAGCGCCAGTCCCGCCTCGGTGATGCCGATGCGGACAACGCGCCGATTGTCGGCCGGCCGATCGCGCTCGATGAGGCCGCGCTCCTGCAGTTTGTCGAGCAAACGCGTGATGTCCGGCGCTCGCGTGATCAGCCGGCTGGCGAGATCAAGCGTATGGATCTTGTCCGGATGGGCGGCTCGCAAGAGCCGCAATGCGTTGTACTGCTGGGCGGTCAGATCATGCTGGCTGAACAGCGCGTCTTCCAGGGCACGCAGCCGGTCGTAGGTTCGCCACAAGGCCAGGAACGCTTCCTGTTCGAGCGAATCGAATCGGCGGGCCGGCATAGTTTTCATATCGGCATAATAGTCATCGCAACGATATTTGTCCAGACAATTAATGTGCAAACGGTTTTGGCTCGAGTGTCACGATCCGGAAGACATCGGTGTTATTAGTCTGCACGCCTGTAGGATGATGGAATGAACACGCGCGCCGTCTTCTTTCCCTTCGACCTTTTCGGCAGCCCCGGCACGCGCGCCGGCGCCGAATTGCTCGCCGACGCGTTCGAGGAGTTGCTTGCCGACAATCGGCGCGAGCGCGTCGCCACGCGGGCCCGCGCCTACACCGAACAGGTGCGCGTCGAGGAATTCACGTTCGCCTCGCTCGACGACTATCGCGACTGGCGCGAGAGCGGCCGCAAATGCATCCGCGGCATCCTCGAACGCGGCGACTTCTTGCTATGGATCGCCGGCAACCATCTCGGCGCCTTGCCCCTCTACGACGAACTCGCGGGCGAGCGCACGCTCGTCATCCAGCTCGACGCCCATCTCGACATTTTCAACCTGCGAGATTGCACACGCGAACTCTCGCACGGCAACTTTCTGTTGCACGCCGAGAAGCCGTTGCCTCGCATCGTCAATGTTGGCCATCGCGAGCTGTTGTTGCGACCGGATTACATCAAGAAGCACTATCACGCGAGCATTCCGGCCGCGCTGCTGGCAACGGATGGCGCCGCGGCAATCGCGACTCTGCGCGAGCTGATTGCGGGCGCCGACCGCATTTTCGTCGATGTCGATTGCGACGTCTTCGACCCCACGTTCTTCCCCGCAGTGCACGACGCGAGGCCGTTCGGCCTCGAGCCGCGCTGGTTGTTGACGTTGCTCGATCTTATCGGGCCGGCACGTCTGGCGGGACTGGCGATTTCTGAATTTGAGCCAGGACGCGATAGCGACGCTCGCTGCCTGGAAACGTTGATGTGGCTGATCGAGTACGTTCTACTTCTCAAGCATGAATCCTGATCGATCAACGAGCCGCGACCGTCAGGGAGCGCACCGTCAAACCTCGGACGGCGGTCGTGTCGGACGCAACACCTCAATCGCATCACTTGCACGCGACTGCTTCACCGCCATGGGTGACGGTGCGCTCCCTGACGGTCGCGGCTCGTCAATCAGTCACATCCAGATCAAGCGATGCACAAGGCAGAGGAGACGTAGTGGCCAGTCGGCGTCGATGCGTTGAAAGAAGAAGCTCGCGCCGTCCGGGTTGAGAAGGTGGGCGACCGTTTCGGGAGCGATGGATTCGCTCAGACAGAAGCGTTGAAGGTGCTTGCGGTACATGCGGTAGCTGCCTTCGCTGAGCGGCAGGTCGATGCCGCCGAGCCCATCGCGTACCGCGGCGGCCAGGGTCCGTTCATCGCGCGGCTCTGCAGGCATTGGCCAAAGCCAGCCGATGGTCTGGGCCAGGTGCACCGCGACCAACGGCATTTGCTGAAAGAAGTCGTCGAGGTGGTGCAGGAACTCGTCCGGCCGCTCGGCGATGGGGCGGCAGTATTGCAGGATGCGATGGCGATTCTCGAATGGACTTGTCCACGCCAGCGGCGCTGCCTTGGCCAACGGCAGCCAATCCAGCTCGTCCGAGCCGAAGTTGCGCCAGCTCACCGACATTTCGCGCAGGAAGTCGAGGCGGGAGATTTCCTCGCCCAGCGCAATATGCACATGCACGTGGCCGTCGATGTGTCGACAGATCTCGTCGAAATCGCGGCTGCGCCGCCAGGCGAGGAAGTCGGCGGCACGCAGAAGGATCCGGACATAGAGGTCTTCGCTCTCGCGCTCCAGCCTTCTGCCGAACCCGCTCAGGTCGTCGGCGATCACGTCGAGACGATCGAGCCGTTGCGCCGCTTCCCAGCGCCAGGCGAGAAATTCCGCGAGGTTAAAGACCTGCGGTTCGTTGTCGAGCAAGCGCTGGAAGCGATCGCTGAGCACCTCCTCCGGATTGTCATCGATCTCTCGTCGATACAGGGTTCGACAACACCCCCACGGCCCCTCATGCTGCAAGCCACGCACCAGCCAGTCGCATGGCGTGCGTACGTGGTCCATGTCGGGATTGGCGAGCAGCAACGCGTAAAGGCGTGCGGCCAGCTCAGCTTGCTGCGGGTTGATGTCGTAAAGCTCGCGCAGACCGCGGTAGGCCTCCTCGTCGGCGCCGGCGCACGCTTTGTCCCACAGGAGCTGTAACGGATCGAGTTGTGACGGAATCGGAAGGGTCGGGACATCCGGCACAGGCAGCGGCGCGGCCGTCTCATTGCTCGCTTGCTCATCGTCCGGTTGCTCGGGCGTCGCTTGCGCCGGCGGATGCGCGTACGACCAGAAGACGGCGTCGCGCTTGAGGACGTCGTACGCTTCGCGGATCAGGCGAAAATGCTCTGGGAATTGTTCCGGCTTGAACTTGCGGATCAGGCGCGTGTAGGCTTTGCGGACAATCGCTGGATCGCAAGGAAGCGTAACGCCGAGGATCTGACTGGGATCGCGAGGCCAGAGCCGCACGTCATCGGGGAGATGGTCGCTCATGGAGGATCCCGCTTGTCCTTGTCCTTCGATTGATCGAGGGGACGTTTGGCCGCGTCTTTGCCGAATAGTCTTTCGACTGCCTCGGGATCGCCGCCCCCCGGATCGGGAGGTGGATTCTCGATGATCCTTCCGTTGAGGTCGATGCGCAGCGGCGGTGCATCCTTCTTGTCTTTTCGTTCGCGGGCGCGGCGGAGGATCTCGTTGATATCGACCTGCGGTTTGTTGAAATCGGGACGATTGAACTGCGGCGGCGCCGGCGGCGGGACATTCGGAGCGGGCGGTGTGCGACTCGAAGCAAGCAAGCGAACCACCGTTAGCCCGATCACAACAACGATGGCCCAGGGCCAGCGCGACGTTCCGCCGCCGCCACCAGGGTCATTTGCAACCGTCGCCACCGTCGCATCCGCCTTGCGCATGTTGCGATTGAGCTCTTTCTGATCGGCGCACGTCGAACCCTGGCAGAGCCGACTGAGCACTTCGGGGTCAAGTTCCGCGACGGGATGAAGCGATTGCAGCGTCCTGGCTGCCCGCGCCCAGGCACCGTCGCGCGAGCGCCGGGCCTCCTCGAGAAAGCTCTGCCGGCGTGCCGCCCGCGCCGCGGAGCGAAGGACGAAAAGTTCGCCGATCGTTTCCGCCAACTTCGTTGCGGGTTCGTCGTTCGGGTACTTCGGCAAGGTGACATCAAGGCCGGGCTTCAGACCGGCGAGTCGGGCATCGACGCGCGGAAAACCTTGACCGCAAGCGCGCAACCTCGCCCATTCGGCCCGGCGTTCGCCGAGAGGCATCGTGAAGAAGCGATGCGCGAAATCCTCGACCTCATTCGCGATCTTCTGCTCGACCGCCTCCATCGCCAGCGTCGGGCGAATGCCGCGGGCGCGGCCGGTCAAGAGAAGCATGGCCTCGCGCATGCCGAGATTGATGACGCCATTGTCAAAGCGCATCAGGCGTAGAAAGGCGGCGCGGGCCTCGGCGGGCGTGCACTCGGGCGTTACCTGCAGTTCGTTCGCCGCCCATGCTTTCAATTCTTGCGACAGGTTGTCAGCGCGTTTCATCATCTTCGCGCTCCGGTTCGGAGGGGGACTCGAACTGGTCGAGAAACTCAGTCAGCACGATGCGATGACGCTCGATCGCTTCCGGGTCGCGCAGCGACAACGCCTCTTCGAAGCCATCGAGCAGCATCGTGAGCATGCTGCGTTCCCGCGGCGCGAGCTCCTTGAAGATGCGCTCGGCCCGGCGCATCAGCAAACGGTTGGCGCTCTCCTCACGCGGATGGGTCTTCAGCTTTTCCATGGCGCGGACGGCGTCGGCGATCTGGCTGGGGCTCAGCCCGCGCGCGAATCGCGTCACCACGTGCGTCGTCTTTTGCCTCGTCTGCACGATCGTCGCTTCGACTTCGAGGACGCCATTGAGGTCGTAGGTGAAGCAAATATCGACCATCTGGCCGCGCGGCCCGCGTGGGATGCCCTTGACGGTGAATTCTCCCAGATAGAGGTTGTCCGCGACGAGCCGGCTCTCGCCTTGATAGATCTTGACCACCACCTCCGACTGATTGGCTTGCAGCGTGCCGACCGACTCAACCCTGCTGGCAGGAATCGTGGTGTTGCGGTGCAGGATCGGCAGGTAGTAGCCGTCGCGGATTTCGGAGCCGAACTGCTTGGAGATCGCGATGCCGAGGGAAAACGGGGCCACGTCGGTGACGACGATGTCCTCGACGCTGCGATCGCAGGCGATGAGCCCGGCCTGCACCGAGGCGCCCAGGCCGACGACTTCATCCGGATTGAGCCGGCAATGCGGCGCCCGGCCGAACATTTTCCGCACGCGCTCGACCACGGCCGGCATGCGCGTGGCGCCTCCCACGAGGATGACTTCGTTGACGTCCGGCTCGCGCACGCCGGCGTCGCGCAGCACGCGGCGAATTGGCGCCTCGATGCGG